>JBITAD010000085.1:0-4422 GCA_044439945.1 Blastopirellula sp. JB062 | reverse complement strand
CCCTTTCACCAGCACGTTGACCAAGACCTTTTTGCCTTTTGCGCCAGACACGGTTCCCAGCATCATGACGTTTTTCTCTTGATTGATTTTGACGGCCGATATGAAATTGATATCGCCGCCAACTTGCACCGCGATCGGCAAGGTTAGCTTTTTGGTCTCAGGGTCGTTCGTAGAAATCTCGGCTCGCATCTTGGTCATGCCGATCGGCAGCCCTTTGGGAAGATAAATTTCAACCTTTCCGCCCGAGCGGCCCCCTTCGGTCGCTTCCAAATCTTCTTCAGTTAGCGGAACGATCTTCGCCTTGGCTTCTTCGGCATGATCGCCATGCAGTTTCACGCCTGTCAGTTTGAAGTCGTCGCCGACGACCGAGATCACATTGACCGAGGCCGATAGTTCGTCGCCGGCGGTCACATGCCCAAAGTTAACCTGGCTCGGCTCCATATAAATAGAGCGGACGACCGAACCATGAATTCGCAGCTCTATTTCGGGCCGGCGCGGGTCGTTCGTCCGTAACGTCGCCGTTTGCGTAAACGAGTCGGCGTAAGCGATCGGGTGCCATTCCAATTCGACTTCGACCGTTTCTCCCGGCGGGATCAATTCTTTCGCTAACGAACTCAACGTACATTTACAGGTCGTGCCCGCTTCTTCTAAACGAAGCGGTGCGTCTCCTTCGTTGCGAATCAAAAAAGTATGCTTCTTGGTCGCGTCGACGTTCATCTTACCGAACTCGAATACGTCGTCTCCCACGACCGCTACTTTCGGCATCGGGTCTTGCGAAGATTGCGATCGTTCGACCTCTGGGCGAGTAACGACGCCGAATTCATTCTCGGCGGTCCACTGCGGAATGGTCGAAGCGGCGCCGATCGCGACGCCAATGATCAAGCTGACAACCAAGACAAGCAAAGGACGCATCAGACGCATCTCCTACGACCGCAAAGACGGGAAACGAAAGAATCGAAGTCGAGCTATATGCTTCTAGGATAACCGAGCGTTACGGCGAAGAGGTATTCGCCTCTTGATTTTTCTCGATATCAGGCAAATTGGCCAGTTCTTGCGTCGCCATTAAGACGGATCGCCCATCTGGAAATCGGCGATTTTCAAACTTCCTTTCTTGATGGTCATGCAGTGCGTCCAGCCGCAAAGCCTCGCTCGCTTGACGACTCGCATCCTGATTTCTGCCGTCTGCGGCGTACATTTGGGCCAATTCGGCATGATAATACCCCCGCGTGGGGAAGTTTTGACAGGCGCTCTCCTGATACTCGATCGCCAGTTTTAGTATCGCGCGATCTTCGTACTCTTGGTACGTCTCCCAAAAATTGCGTGCAATCCAATTGCGTAGACTCGCACTGCGCGGACTTCGCCGCAGCGTTTCGACCGTCGCTTGCTGTGCCCCGGCGGCAAGCGGCCGATCAGGTCGCAATTTCCAAGCTTGAAAATAAGCGTTTGCCAGCAATCGCGGCCCGTCAGCGCTGTAAGGATCCGCCGCTGATGCGGCCTCGGCCAGACGCACTTGCTGCGGAAAGCTCGCCTGTGAGGCGTCATATAAATAGGTATACGACGACATCACCGGAAACAACGCGGTCATCGCCATCGCGTACAACAAGATCACCCCTCCCAAGGCGATTCCGACCCGAGGCAAAAAAGCATCTAGCCGAATCGTGCGATCCGCTTCGCTGCCGATGGTCAGCCCCCAAATAAGCCAAAGCCAAAGGGAAACGGCCGGAAAAGCGATCCCGCCGGCGGCGAGTAAATTGACCATTAGAACCACGGCCGCAATGCGTAGCGTCAACGGGTCGAACTTACCTCGCTGCGTCCACCCATAGCTTGCCCCGACGATCGCCAGCGCCGGCAACAAGCCGAGCCATATCGCCCAGGTCAACGATTCGCCTTGGACCATCGTGCGAACCAACGGGGCGATCGCCCAAGCGATCAGCGCCCCGAAAAATATCGGGGTCACGCTCGACGGCAACTTTTCCTTCTCGTGCGACTCGCTCAGCTCCGACTGCTGGCTGCCGGTCGGAAAACGAAGCAGCCAAAATGCGATGAAACCCATCAGCAGCAAAACTGCCGGCACGCCGGCCGACGCGGCGATCTCAAGCAAAAAATTGTGCGGGTCGGCGATCGTTTCGCTTGCGGAAGCTGGCATGTAACGCGGATAGAACGCCTGAAAATTCCCGAGCCCGCATCCAAACAAGGGGCGTTCGGCCGTCACGTCAAGCGCCCCTTGCCAATATTGCAATCGATACAGAATCGACTTGGGCGCCTCGGTAAAGACCTCTCGGTCGAGCAGGCCGCCGGCAAACCCGGCGCCCACGGCGATCGCTAAGCCCATGACCCCGCCTACTAGATACTTCCAAGGCAGATGTCGCCCCAAACGACTCGCCAACAATCCCCATAATCCGATACCGATCACCACGGCCAGCACTGCGGTACGGCTTTTGGTCAACAACAACGTGCCGCAGAACAACCCCAGGGTCGCCAGCAAGATAGCGACCGATCCATAGTCCCGATCTCGCACGCGTGCGATCGTTATGCCGGCGGTCATAACGAAACCGACCGCGAGAAAACCGGCGAGCGAATTGGTCAACGTAAACGTGGCCGCCGGTTCAGTGCTAAACAGACGCGATTCAAAGTTTTTCACATGCGGATCATCATCGTCGCCGACGATTCCGGCGCCGCGCCGCGCCCCCTCTTTATCGGCGAGATAATCAGCCTGCATTTGCGGAATTTCAACTTGATGCTGGTAAATCGCATACGTCGCGCAAACGGCGACCGTCGCGACGATAATCACCGCTAAGCCCCGCTGCCGCTCGGCCGAGCGAAACAACTGCCGGTACAGAAAGTAGGCGATCGCCAACGCCGCATAGATC
Source organism: Blastopirellula sp. JB062 (assembly GCA_044439945.1). Classification (GTDB taxonomy): domain Bacteria; phylum Planctomycetota; class Planctomycetia; order Pirellulales; family Pirellulaceae; genus Blastopirellula. The sequence goes on along the minus strand of JBITAD010000085.1, from coordinate 1,552 downwards.
CAAAACTGGTTGATCGCCGGGCGAACTTCTCCGCTGCCTGCGACCATCGGCACGCCGATCGCCAACCAAGCGATCAGCGCCGCCAAGATAGACTCCCACTTGGTCCAAACGATGCTCAACGATCCTTGGATGACGCCGCCGATCGCCCATAAAGCCAACGCCCAGATCCACATCATCACCCAAGGCAATTCGACGCCGCTTCCTACCGGGCCTTCGCTGCCGATCAGCGGGGTTAATACGGTCAAGCAGGCGACGTACCCGCAAGTCGCCTGCGATATCCAGCCCGCTTCCCGCGACGATTCGGTCCCAGCGGCGGACGCGGGATCTGTCGGTTGAGCTTGCGTCATCTTCCGGCGTTTCATGATTCTTTTCGAGAGCGTCTCGCGGTCGATTCAATGACGCCGATCAGCGCCAGCACGCAAAAAACCATCAATAACACGATGACCGCCCCGATCCAATCGACCCGGTGCAACAAAACCGCGCCCAAGCCGCACGTCGCCGTCATCAAATAGATCGTCAATACGGCTTGCGTCTTCGTGAATCCCAGTTCGACCAGCCGATGCGAAACATGGCTTTTATCAGGCTGAAACGGGCTTCGTCCTTCGCCAATTCGAATCGCTAAGACGGTAATCAAATCGAACAGCGGAACCGCCAAGATGCAGAGCGGCGCCAACACCGTATGGCGCGAACCTTCGTCATAGCCGGCGAAAGTGGCGACAATCGTCATAATGGCGATGCAAAAACCAATCAAGTAACTGCCCGCATCCCCCATAAAAATCTTGGCCGGGGGACGATTGTGATACAAAAACCCAAGCATCGAGCCCGACAAAACCAACAAAAAACCTGCGGTAAACAATTGCGGCCCGGCGGTCCCTGGATCAGGGGCGATCAACAATACCGCCGCCATCATCACGGCGGCGATCGTCGCGATCCCGGCCGACAAGCCGTCCATGTTGTCGAGCATGTTAAACGAGTTGATCATCGCCACGATCCACAAAATTGAAACGACGTACTGTAGCCAAGGCAGGTCGATATAAAAGCTCAACTTCCAATCGAAACCGATCACAAACAGCGCCGCGATCGCCGTTTGAACCGCCAAGCGAATCTTCCACGACAAGCCGACCCGATCGTCGATTAACCCAATCAACATTAAAATCGACGCGCCCGAAACCAACGCCCATAGCTTCAGCGATTGTTGCAGAAAACCGTCGAAATGAAGCTGCGCCAATTTCGCCAGCGAGCCTAGCAACGGCGGCAGCGAGTCGTGAGAGAGCGGCAAAGCGCCGATGACTCCGACCGCGATTTGCGCCAGCGCCAACGTTCCGACCAAGCCGATCCAAATGCCGATGCCGCCGCCGAGCGGAGTCGGTGAAACATGCACTTTACGATCGTTCGGCTGATCGATGAGGCCCCAGCGCTGCGCATTGGCTCGCACGAAAGCGGTCGCCAACAGAGACAACAAAAAACTGGGAACGATCGCCGCAGCGACCAGCGAAAAGGCGACAAGCGGGCTCCAGGTCACGCGCGAAACCAATCCGTAAAAGAAGTGAGA
>JBITAD010000084.1:0-4425 GCA_044439945.1 Blastopirellula sp. JB062 | reverse complement strand
GTGTGGGCAAACGGCTCATTTTACGGCGAACCGAAAACGTCCGCAACGAGCGGCGAGGTGACGAACATCACGGAAAATTCATCGTATTTAGTTATAAATAAAGAATCGTAAAGGCTTGTCGCCCTCAATCTCAAAACGGTTGTGACGTTTCTCGATTTGCGTCATCTGACAGAGAGACAAACAATTGCAGCCCCCCTTCACTTCCAGGAACTTGCTCATGGTTCGGTCCGTTTCGTTGTTGTTGCTGCTGACGTTCGCCGCCCCCATGCTGGCCGCCGATTGGCCGCAATGGTTGGGGCCGCAACGAGACAGCGTATGGCGTGAAGAAGGGATAGCGACCAAGTTTCCCGCAAGCGGCGCCAAAATCAAATGGCGCGTGCCGGTCAGCTACGGCTACTCAGGACCGGCCGTTGCGGAAGGCCGCGTCTTCTTGACCGACTTTGTCAAAAAATCGGGCGAAATCACCAACAACCCCGGCGGCCCCGACAGCCTGAGCGGTATCGAGCGGGTGCATTGTTTCGACGCGAAAACGGGCGAACCCGTTTGGAACCATGAGTATCCGCGCGACTACCGCATCAGTTACGGCGCCGGTCCGCGAGCGACCCCGACCGTAGACGGCGACAAGGTTTATACGTTGGGCGCCGAAGGCGACCTGATCTGCTTTCGCGCAAAAGATGGAAAAATCATCTGGCAGAAACAGCTAAAAGAAGAATACAAGTGCGAAGCGCCGTTCTGGGGCTATTCGGCCGCGCCGCTGATCGACGGCGACTTGCTTTATTGCCTTGTCGGCGGCGAAGGTTCGATTGCGGTCGCATTTGACAAAAACAGCGGCAAAGAAGTTTGGCGCGCCTTATCGTCGACCTCGCAAGGCTACAGCCCGCCGACCATGATCGAGTTCGCCGGAAAAAAACAACTGTTGATTTGGCACCCGCTGTCGCTGAACAGCCTGAACCCGGTCACCGGCGAAGTTTATTGGACCGTGCCGCTCGAACCGTCGTTCGCAATGTCGATCTCGCCGCCGAGACTGGTCGGCGATCTGTTGTTCGCCGGCGGTTATACCGACACGAGCGTCTTGCTGAAATTGACCGAAGAGCCCGGCGCCGAAGTCGTGTGGCGCGGCACGCCGAAAACGTCGGTTCATACCGCCAATGCGCCGCCGATTTTGACCGAAAAAACGATCTATGGGGTCGACGGCAACAGCGGAGCGTTGATCGCCGCCCGGATTGAAGACGGCGAACGTTTGTGGACCACGCAAAAGCCGACCTCGCCCGAGCGGCGACCGAAGCACGCGACCGCCTTTTTAGTGAAACTGGGCGACGAAGGAACGCGTTATATCTTGATGAGCGAAACCGGCGATTTGATCTTCGCCGATCTCACGCCGCAAGGTTATACGGAGATTAACCGCGCCCACATTTTGGAACCGACCAACGACGCTTTCGGGCGTCCGGTGGTTTGGAGTCACCCTGCGTATGCGAATCAGTCGGCCTACTTGCGCAATGACAAAGAGCTGGTTTGCGTCGATTTGGCGGCCGAATAATCGACCTAATCGCGCGAATCGCGTTACCGACGTAACCCTTGAATGCCCCTGGCGGAAACTCGTTTCTGCCGGGGGCATTCCATTTTTTGTTCTTCTAGAGGAAAATCGCCTGTTTACTTGGGGAGAACTCTCCCCCAAGTCGTTCGATCGCTTGACTTTAAACCGAATGCTGCGACATGTTTCCTGAAAACCAACAAAACGTGCAGTTCCCCCAACTGGAAGCCGAAGTTCTGGAATTTTGGAAGTCGCAACAGATTTATGAGAAATCGCTCGACGCACGTCGCGAAGGGCCCAAATTCGTTTTCTACGAAGGCCCCCCCACCGCTAACGGCATGCCGCATCCCGGGCACTGCCTGACCCGGGCCATTAAAGACGTGTTCCCGCGCTATCGCACGATGCGCGGTTATTACTGCGAGCGGAAAGCAGGCTGGGATACGCACGGCTTGCCGGTCGAGGTCGAAGTATGCAAAGAGTTGGGCATCCACTCAAAAGAAGAGATCGAAAACTTCGGCATCGAGCCCTTTATCCACAAGTGCCAAGCCAGCGTCTGGCGCTACATGCAAGAGTGGGAACGCTTGACCGAGCGTCTCGGCTTTTGGCTCAAATTAGACGAAGCGTACGTCACCTATCATCAAAGCTACGTCGAGAGCGTGTGGTGGGCGCTGAAGAACTTTTACGACCGCGGCTTGCTTTATCAAGGGCATAAGATCGTTTGGTGGTGGGCCCAAGGCGGAACGGCCCTTTCCAGCGGCGAAGTCGGACAAGGCTATCGCGAAGTCGCCGATCCGAGCGTTTACGTCCGTTTTCCCCTGGTCGAAGATCCTCAAACCGCGTTGCTGGTCTGGACGACGACTCCTTGGACCTTGCCGAGCAACCAACTTGCGGCCGTGCACCCAGAGCTGGAGTACTCGACCGTCGAAGACGAGGATAGCGGCGAACGATTAATTTTGGCGACCGCCCTGGTCGAGCCGCTGGCGACCAAAACCAAGAAAAACTGGAAAACGGTCGCCACCTGCGCCGGCGCCGATCTGTTGGGCAAACGCTATCTGCCGCCGTTCGACTACTACTACAAAACGCTGGGCGAAAAAGAAGGTACGTTAGCCGACGGCTCGGGCGACCGACAACATATCGCCTGGCGAGTCGTCGCGGCCGACTTCGTCACCACCGACAGCGGAACCGGCGTCGTGCATCAAGCGCCGGCGTTCGGCGAAGTCGACTACGACGTGTTGAAGGAAGAGCAAGAACGCTTTTTGCCTGGCGAAGGTCCCGAGCTAATCTGCGCGGTCGGCCCCGACGGCAAGTTCACCGCCGAAGCGCCCGACTATCAAGGCCGCTGGGTCAAAGAGGCCGACAAAGATATCGCCCACGAACTCAAAGAGCGGGGCCGGCTGTTTTTGCTCGATCAATACCTGCACGACTATCCGTTTTGCTGGCGCGCAGACGAAGATCCGTTGATTCAGTATCCGCGAAAAAGCTGGTTCGTCCGAACAACGCAATTCAAAGACGAACTGCTGGCGAATAATCGCGAAATCAACTGGTTGCCCGACCATATTCGCGACGGACGTTTCGGCAATTTCCTCGAATCGAACGTCGACTGGGCGCTGTCGCGCGAACGGTACTGGGGCACTCCGCTGCCGATCTGGGTTTGCGAAGAAAGCGGCCAAGCCGAAGCGGTCGCCAGCTACGCCGAGTTGGAAGCCAAACCCGGCGCCGCCGGTTTTGAAGTTTGGCAAGCGGCGAAAAAAGAGAATCCCGATCTGGTCGACGACCTGAAGATTCATAAGCCCTATATCGACGCGATCACGTACGATTCGCCTTTCGCCCCCGGGGCGAAGATGCGCCGCGTCACCGAAGTGATCGACTGCTGGTTCGACTCCGGTGCGATGCCGTTCGCGCAGTGGGGTTATCCGCACCAAAACGAATCGCGGTTTGAAGAGCAGTATCCGGCCGACTTCATCAGCGAAGCGATCGATCAGACTCGCGGTTGGTTCTATAGCCAACTGGCAATCAGCACGCTGCTGTTCGGGCAGGGGGGCGACGGGCAAACGACCCAACACGACTATCCCCACCCCTTCAAAAACTGCATCGTGCTCGGGCTGATGCTGGGCGAAGACGGCCAGAAGATGTCGAAGAGCAAGCGCAATTATCGCGAGCCGAACGAAATCTTCGACAAGTACGGCGCCGACGCGTTGCGTTGGTATTTGTTCGCCAATCAACCGCCGTGGACTTCGATCCGCTACAACGAACAATCGATTAAAGACAGCATCCCCGAGTTTCTGCTGCGACTCTGGAACGTCTATAGCTTCTTCGTCATTTATGCGAATATCGACGGCTTTGAACCGGAGAAAGCGTTGGCGGGGCAAGCCGGCCAGTTGTCTTCGCAAGATCTGGCCGCCGGCCAAGGGTATCGCCCCGCCGCCGAACGAAGCGAGCTTGATCGCTGGGTACTGAGCGAACTGAACCGAACGATCGAAGCGGTGGTCGAGCGGATGGATGCCTACGACAACTACAACGCTTGCGCCGCGTTGACCAATTTTGTCGACGCGTTAAGCAACTGGTACGTTCGTCGCAGCCGCGACCGTTTCTGGAGCAGCGACAAAAAGTCGCCTGAGAAGCTCGACGCCTATTGGACGTTGTACGAGTGCCTGGTCACCACTTGCAAACTAATCGCTCCCTTCACTCCGTTTTTGGCGGAAGGGCTGTGGCGCAGTTTAACCGGCGTCTTCGGCGACCGCGCGGTCGAGAGCGTCCACCTGTGCGAGTTCCCGGCGATCGACGAGAAAGAAGTCGATCCGTTGCTTTCGACTCGCATGAATTTGATTCGCGAAATCTCTTCGCTCGGCCGCAAGGCTCGTATGGACGAAAAACTAAAAGTGCGACAACCGCTC
>JBITAD010000083.1:0-4429 GCA_044439945.1 Blastopirellula sp. JB062 | reverse complement strand
AGGGGCCGTTCGGCGATCACTTGGGCTATTACAGCTTGACGCATCCTTTTCCGGTATTAAAGGTTGACCAAGTTTATCACCGGGATGATCCTATCTGGCCCTTCACCGTGGTCGGCCGACCGCCGCAAGAGGATACGACGTTTGGCGCCCTCATTCACGAGATCACCGGGCCGATCGTGCCGACGGTGCTGCCGGGCGTAAAAGCGGTTCATGCGGTCGACGCGGCAGGGGTACATCCGCTGATGTTGGCGATCGGCAGCGAACGCTACGTGCCGTATGAAGAGAGATCGCGCCCTAAAGAGTTGTTGACGCAAGCCAACGCGATCTTGGGACAAGGGCAAATGTCGTTGGCCAAGTACCTTATGATCGTCGCCGGCGAAGATGATCCGAATCTAAAAATTGACGAGTTCGCTCCCTTTTTCGCCCATTTGCTAGCGAGAATCGACTGGCGGCGAGATCTTCATTTTCAAACCGAAACGACGATCGATACGCTCGACTATTCGAGCGGGCAATTCAATCATGGTTCGAAATTGGTAATGGCCGCGGTCGGACGTCCGATTCGCGAACTGCCGACCTGTTTGCCAGAGAATCTGGCGTTACCATCCGGTTTTCATGCGCCGCAGGTTGCGCTGCCTGGGGTGATGGTCGTCGAAGGACCAAAGTACGCTCCTGCCGAACAGGCGGCGAAATTTTGCGAAGCCTACGACGCCGCGGCCCCGGTCAATCAGTTTCCCTTGATTGTGATCGTCGACGACAGCCGGTTTGCGGCGGCTTCGATCAATAATTTCGTTTGGACGCTATTTACTCGGAGCGACCCGGCCGCCGATTTGCATGGAATCGAATCGTTTACGACGAACAAACATTGGGGGTGTCGCGGCTCGTTGGTGATCGACGCTCGTTTGAAACCCTGGAACGCGCCGCCGTTGATCGAAGACGCCGAAGTAACCGCTAAAGTGGATGCGCTCGCCGCTCGCGGCGGCGAATTGGCGAAGTATCTGTAGCTTGCGTAAGCTGCGGCAATTTGTCGCACCGATTGCGAGGAAAAACGAAAGCGGCGAAACTAGGCTTGCTACGTCGCGAACGCACTCGAACCGTGGGCCGTCGGATGACGCATCTATTCAACTGCATGCTTTTCGCTGAAAGCGCCAATCTATTGCCGGCGCGGCTGCAAATGGCCTTCACGCTGGGCTTTCATATTATCTTCGCTTGCATCGGCATGGGCTTGCCGATTTTGATCGTCGCGGCCGAATGGCTTTCGCTGAAAAAGAAGGACCCTGTTTGGCGCACGATCGCTGTGCGCTGGAGCAAAGCGTTCGCCGTGATGTTCGCCGTCGGCGCCGTTTCCGGCACCGTCCTTTCATTTGAATTGGGTTTGCTCTGGCCCGAGTTCATGGGCAAATTCGGCCCGGTCGTCGGTTTGCCATTTACGTTAGAAGGATTCGCATTTTTTACGGAAGGGATTTTCGTCGGCATCTATTTATACGGCTGGAATCGCTTGGCGCCGTTTCATCATTGGCTGTGCGGAATTCCGATTGCGCTGGCCGGGACGATGTCGGCTTGGTTCGTCGTTACGACGAACTCATTCATGAATTGCCCCCAAGGGTTTCAACTGGACGCCGACGGCAATTTGCTAGACGTGCAACCTTGGACCGCCATGTTAAACCCGGCGACCGGTGCGCAAACGACGCATATGATCGTCGCCGCCTACATGGTGACGGGTTTTCTTGTCGCATCGTTTTACGCATGGGAGATCTTACGCGGTCGCAACACGCTCTATCAGCGCCGATGCTTGACCTTGGGCGTAATCATGGGAGGCGTCTGCGCCTTGGCTCAAGGGCCGGTCGGGCACTGGGCGGCGCAAGTCGTGGCGGTGACGCAGCCGGTGAAATTAGCGGCGATGGAAGGCCAATGGAAGACGGAAACGTACGCTCCGCTTCGCATCGGCGGCTTGCCAGACGTCGAAGCTAGAGAAACACGCTATGCGATCGAAATTCCAGGCATGCTCAGTTTTTTGGCGTTCGATGATCCCGCGGCCGAAGTTCAAGGGCTTGATGCGTTTGCCGACGACTTGCATCCGCCGGTTGCAATCGTTCATCTAGCGTTTCAAATCATGGTCGGCATCGGAATGCTGTTGATTGCGATCGCTGTCTGGTCAGGCTATTTGTTACGCTGGGGGAAATCGGCATGGGGCGAACGCCGCTGGTGGCTGATCGCATTGTTGCTTAGCGGACCGTTAACGGTCTTGGCGATGGAAGCGGGTTGGACTGTCACCGAGGTAGGACGCCAGCCGTGGATCGTCCATGGATTTTTGCGAACCAAAGATGCAGTCACGCAAGCGCCAGGAGTCTGGCTGATTTTCGGCGTTACGATGTCGATATATTTCGTGCTGACGGCGGGCTGCATCTTAGTGCTACGAATTTTAGCCAAACGACCGCTGCCGGAGAATGCGGATGTCGCCTGAGTTGATCGTCGGAATCGTGTTGGGCGCTGCGACAACGCTTTATCTGTTGCTCGGCGGCGCCGACTTTGGCGCCGGCATTTGGGAAATTAATACGGCGTTTCAATCCGATGAAAAAGAACGCAAGCTTCTTTATCAGGCGATCGGCCCGGTTTGGGAGGCGAATCACGTCTGGTTGATTTTCATGTTGGTCGTGCTGTTCGCGGCGTTTCCCTTGGCGTTTCAAGCGTTGTGCTCGGCGTTTCTCGTGCCCGCGTTCTTGGTATTGGTCGGCATCGTATTTCGAGGGGCCGGCTATGTTTTTCGAGCGTATTCGATCAACTCGGGATCGCATCAGCGCATCTGGCGCACTTTATTCGCCGCCGCTTCGGTAGCGGCGCCGTTCTTTTTGGGCGCGATCGCCGGTACGCTGGCTTCGGGCGATTCAAAAATTAACGCCGACGGCGTCTACGAAGGAAACTATCTGACCGATTGGATCACGCCGATGGCGTTGTTCACGTCGTTTTTTACCGTCGGGCTCTGCTGCTATTTGGCGGCCGTTTTTTTAACCCGCGAAGCGGAACGTGCCGCTGAAGAAAAGCTGACCATGGTCTGGCGACAACGCGCCCTAGCGACCGGCATTTGGATGGGAGTTTTGGCGGCGATCGGTTTGGTGTTCGTCGCGCTCGAAGCGCCGCAGTTAGCGCAAGGTTTTGTGCGTCGCGCGTGGCCGTTAGTAGCGCTCTCGGCCATCTGCGGAACGGGATCGCTCATTTTGCTCTACCTGCGCAAGTATACGCTGGCGGCGGTTTGCACCATGCTGGCGGCTGGCAATATCATTTGGGGTTGGGGCATCGCTCAATACCCGGTGATCGCGCCCCCGTATTTAACGCTTGCCGATGCGAAAGCGCCTGATTCGGTGTTATGGGCGATGATTGGGGCGGTGGTCGTCGGGTCGATTATATTAGGCCCCAGTTTGGCTTTGCTGTTTTATCTGTTCAAGATTGCGCCTGAGCAAACTGCCGAGGATTGACGCGTCTGGTTCAGGCTGGGGCCAGCGCCTACAATTGGGACGCCTCTGATATCGCTCCATGATTTGCGCGAAGGATCGAAGTGACCCGCATGGCGAGAATCACCTTTCACGGCGCCGCCGAAACGGTTACCGGCTCAAAGTATCTGGTCGAAGCGGGTAACGCGAAGGTCTTGGTCGATTGCGGCTTGTTTCAAGGTTTGAAAAAGCTGCGTGAACTGAACTGGAAAAAGCTGCCGTTTGACGTCAATTCGCTTCAATCGGTCGTTTTAACCCACGCCCATATCGATCATATCGGCTACCTGCCGCGGCTGGTTCGCGACGGGTTTCGCAACAAGGTGATTTGCACCCCGGCCACCAAAGAACTGGCGAAACTGCTGTTACTCGATTCAGCGAAAAATCAAAAACGCGACGCCGACTATTTCAACCGTAAGGGGTTGTCAAAGCACTCGCCGGCGTTGCCGTTGTATGACGCCAATGACGCCCGGCGCGCGCTCAAACGCCTGCACGCGGTACAACGCGGCGAATGGCGTGAGTTGCGCGATCCGATCTGGGTGCGATTTCATGACGCCGGGCACATCTTGGGATCAAACATGATCGAGATGGAAATTCGAGATCGCGATCCGGCGTTGCGACTCTTGTTTTCCGGCGACGTCGGGCGCTATGACGCGCCCCTTTATTTTGATCCTTCGCCGCCGCCGGCTTGCGACTATTTGATTTGCGAAAGCACCTACGGCGATCGCGACCATCCGCAGGAAAACGTGCTCGAAATATTGGCCGATCGGGTGAACAAGGCCTTTCGACGCGGCGGCGTCATGTTGTTCGCCGCATTTGCGGTCGGCCGTTCGCAGCAATTGATTTATCTGCTGCAAGTCTTAATGCATGACGGCAAAATCCCGCGAATTCCGATCTTTCTCGACAGCCCGATGGCGGTTGATGCGACGAAGATTTTTCGCACCTTT
>JBITAD010000082.1:0-4432 GCA_044439945.1 Blastopirellula sp. JB062 | reverse complement strand
TCATAACTCTTCTGCTTTAAGATAAATCCGCAACGGACGGACGCATGAATGAACTGGCTTAGAGCGCGACCCGAACGCCGGGGCTCATCGTCGCGGCGATCGCGATACTCTTGATATAAATGCCTTTGGCAGCCGCGGGCTTCATGCCAATAATCTGGTCCATGAAGGCGCGAATATTATCAACCAGCTTATCTTGATCGAAGCTGATCTTGCCGACGACCGCATGCACGATGCCGGTTGCGTCGTTGCGGAACTCGACCTTACCCGCCTTATATTCTTTAACGACGCGAGCCACGTCGGGGGTAACCGTGCCAGCTCGCGGCGATGGCATCAAGCCGCGAGGACCAAGCACGCGACCCAACGGACCGACCAAACCCATCATGTCCGGCGTAGCGATGCAGGCGTCAAAGTCTAGCCAGCCATCTTTGATCTTTTTCGCCAAATCTTCGGCGCCAACGGCGTCGGCGCCAGCCTCTTCGGCCGCTTTGACGTTATCGCCCTTGGCGAAGACCACGACCCGCAACTCTTTGCCGATTCCATGCGGCAAAACGATCGCTCCGCGAACCAACTGATCGGCCTGCTTCGGATCAATGCCGAGTCGCATCGCGCAATCAACCGTTTGGTCAAACTTGGTCGTATCGTAACCCTTCAAGATTTCAACCGCTTTTTCGAGCGGCAAGGCTTCTTCGGTCGCCTTGTCGGCCATCGCGCGATATCGCTTGGAATGCTTTACCATCGTCGGACTCTTTATGATTCTGTGCTGATCTGTATTTGGGGCGATGCTCGGAACAAATCCTCGGCAACGCTTATTCGGAAATCTCGATACCCATGCTGCGAGCCGTACCGGCGATCATGCGGCGAGCATGCTCCAAGTCGCTGGCGTTGAGGTCCGCCATTTTTTGCTTGCAAATCTCATCGACTTGCTCCAACGAAACCTTTCCGACCTTGTCGACATGCGGACGACCTGCTCCGCTGGCGACGCCGGCAGCTTGCTTCAACAAGGCGGCCGCCGGAGGGCTTTTGCAAACGAACTCGAACGATCGATCGTTATAGACGTTAACGACGACCGGAATCGGCATTCCGTTGAATTCTTTGGTACGGTCATTGAACTGCGTAACGAATTGCCCCAAGTTGACGCCGAACTTACCTAGCGACGTACCAACCGGAGGAGCCGGAGTCGCCTTACCGCCGGGCACTTGAAATTTCGCTGATCCAACCAGTTCCTTCGCCATGTCTCTTTTCCTCGGCGGCGAACTTATGATTCGCCGTGGATTGCTGAATTACTGTAGGTATGGGTGGGCCGAACGCTGCAATCGACCTGCTCGCCAACTGGCGAATTGGGGCGAGTGCGGCAATCGACAAGCCGTCGACTCGCGATGGTTACAACGGCTCCATTTGCCAATGCTCCATCTCGACAGGAGTCGTCCGGCCAAAGATGTTGATCATGACCGTGACTCGGCCATTCGTTTCGTCGATTCCTTCGACATCCCCCTCGAAGTTCTCGAAGGTTCCTTCGGTAATGCGAACATGATCGCCCAGTTTGAATCGAATATTGGTCTTGACGGGCTCTTCGCCAGCGTCTTCGTCGACCACTTTTTTCGTGATTCGCTCTACTTCATGCGGCAACATTGGAGTCGGACGACCAGCCGCGCCGGTAAAGTCGCCGATGCCCCCCGTCTCTCGCACCAAGAACCAAGTATCGTCGTTGATCGCCATGTGCACGACGATGTAGCCGGGATACAGCTTTTGCTTGGTGATCTTCTTTTTGCCGTTTTTAAACTCGACGATATCCTCGGTAGGAACCATGATCTCGTCGAAATGCGCCTCGAGCCCGGCCATCTTGACGCGTCGCCAAAGGTTGGCACAAATCGATTTCTCTCGATTGCTTTGCACCTTTAGGATATACCAATCCATTTCGCCGACTTCGGCAGGCGCTTCTTCTTCCTCTTCGATCAGTTCGAGCGGCCCGCGATTGCGGCCCTTCTTAGGGCGTTCCGCTTGCGTCGCTTCAGACGAATCGGTCTCTTGTGCGGCGAGTTCTTCAGAGTTCGCCTCGTCCTCCGAGGAGATCTCATTCTCGACTCCACTCTCCGCCGACTCTACCTCTGAACTGGTCGATTCAAGCTGCGGCGCGTCGGACGACTCGACCGCTTCCGGCGCAGCGCCTTCGGCGTTCACGTCCTCAGCAGGCAGTTCGTTCTCTTTGTTCGACTCGTTTTCCACAGTTTGATTCCCTTGGCCGGACGCCTAATTAACTGAATACGGAACGCAGCGTGGCAATCCAATGCTTCAACACGTATTGCCAAAATACGTCGTACGCAAACAGCACTAACGCCAAAGCGAACACAAACAGGATCACAACGGCGCTGGCCCGAATCAACTCGGCCCGCGAAGGCCAAGACACCTTATTCATTTCCGCTTCAACCGCGATCAAAAAGTCGGCGAACGTCGGCCATTGAACAAAGCGGTAAGCGACCCAAAAGCCGGCGATCAACAGCGCTGCCGGAACCCCGACTTGCAGCCATCTCTCTTGCCCTTGATTTCGCAGTAAATCGTATAGCTGCCATGCCGCAACGCCGACTAACGCCCACATGGCAAGCATCGTCGCCTGACGAGCCGTTCGACCCTGCGACCGCTTATAGCGTCCGGTTTGAGCCAACTCGTGGACGAAGTTACCGGCGGTAGCGGCGGCCTTTTCTTTTGCCATCGCTGCGTGACTTTCTTCCTAAAACGTCGCTGGCCAGGCCAAAGACGATGACTTGAAAAACGAAACGACGCAATGATCTTTGGCACGTGCCGCCGATCAAACGACGAAAGCAGGGGCGGAGGGAATCGAACTCTCAACCTCTGGTTTTGGAGACCAGCGCTCTGCCAATTGAGCTACGCCCCTAAATTGCGGACGCCCGACCCTGATTCTTGGGCCGGGCGCCGCAACATTTTTTCTTATTCGCGACTAGGCGACGATCTTCGTCACCACGCCGGAACCCACAGTGCGGCCGCCTTCGCGAATCGCGAAGCGAACGCCGTCGTCCATCGCGATCGGCTTGTGCAGCTCAACTTCGATGCGAACGTTGTCGCCCGGCATGCACATTTCGGCGCCAATCAAGTTGGCGGTACCGGTCACGTCGGTCGTGCGGAAATAGAACTGCGGACGATAGCCGGAGAAGAACGGCGTGTGACGGCCCCCTTCTTCCTTCGACAAGCAGTAAATTTCAGCTTCAAACTTGGTGTGCGGGGTAATCGAACCCGGCTTAGCAAGCACCTGACCGCGAGAAATGTCTTCACGCTTGACGCCGCGGAGCAAGCAGCCGACGTTGTCGCCAGCAAAACCTTCCTGCAGAATCTTGTTGAACATTTCGATACCGGTGACGGTGGTCTTGGTCGGGGTATCGTTCAGACCGATGATCAGAACTTCTTCGCCAACCTTCACCACGCCGCGTTCAATACGACCCGTGGCGACCGTTCCGCGACCTTCGATCGAGAAGACGTCTTCAATCGCCATCAGGAACGGCTTGTCAGCTTCACGGGTCGGCTCAGGAATGTAAGAGTCCAGAGCTTCCATCAACTCCGTGATGCACTTGCTGGCTTCCGGATCATCCGGGCTTTGGTAAGCGGGCAGCGAGGCGCCGCGAATCACCGGGCAATCGTCACCCGGGAACTCGTACTTGCTCAGCAGCTCACGAACTTCCAACTCGACCAAGTCCAACAACTCTTCGTCGTCGACCAAGTCGCACTTGTTCAAGAAGACGCAGATGTACGGCACGCCGACCTGGCGAGCCAACAAGACGTGTTCCTTCGTCTGCGGCATCGGGCCGTCAGCAGCCGAAACGACCAAGATCGCTCCGTCCATCTGGGCGGCGCCGGTGATCATGTTCTTAACGAAGTCCGCGTGACCCGGGCAGTCGATATGAGCGTAGTGACGGGTAGGCGTTTCATACTCGACGTGGGCGACCGCAATCGTCACCGTCTTGGTATCGTCGCGAACCGTACCGCCTTTGGCGATTTCGGAATACGCCTTCATCTTCGCCAAGCCCTTGGCCGCCTGAACGGCGAGGATGGCGCCGGTCGTGGTCGTTTTGCCATGGTCAATGTGGCCGATGGTGCCGACGTTAACGTGCGGCTTAGTTCTTTCAAATACGTCCTTGGCCATGTTCTTTGTCTTTCGTAATCCCCACTGAATCAGTGCAAACTTGGAGCAAGCGGAAATAAACAACTAGCGAAGAGCTGCTGATGGGACTTGAACCCATGACCTCTTCCTTACCAAGGAAGTGCTCTACCACTGAGCTACAGCAGCGACACACGCGGTTTGCGCATGACCGCCACAGGTTTTCCAGACAAGACGACGTGCCTTATCTGGGCTGCGGCTAGGCGCCGCCCAAGCGGGTGAAGGGAATCGAACCCTCGTCTTCAGCTTGGAAGGCTGTTGCTCTAC
>JBITAD010000081.1:0-4434 GCA_044439945.1 Blastopirellula sp. JB062 | reverse complement strand
GCCGCCCCTTTCGGCGAGTTGGTGCGGTCGTTAGTCGCGGTCGCCTCTTCGCATTCGCTCGGGCAGGTCTAAATCGAGGATGCGTTCCCACTGATCGAGCGGGGCCGACCAACCTTCGGCGCGTAGCGGCTCTTCCAGCGGCATGATCCAAGGTTGCGGCAGCCAGCTCCGCCTGACGGCGGCGTAGTTCACGGTCGGATCCATCAACAGTTGCGGTTTGCGACCGTTGAGTCCGGCGATGTTGAGCACGTAAATTTCTAACTCGGCGTCTAAATGGCGGCGATAGTGGTCGCGCACGTGATGGACGAACTCGATCACCATATCCGGATCTTTTCCCATTCGGCTCAATTGACGCTCGTTCAAAAAGTCTTCGACCCGAATCAGCCCGCGCTGCCCATGGGTGACGTTCACGACGTAAAACCGAATTCCGACATCTTTCTCGCGCAACATCATATGCCAAGCGAAATGATGCCCTTCTTCGGTCCAACTGACGTCGCCCGGATAGGCGAAGTGGCGAAACGGCAACAACAACTGCCATGCGCAAAAAACAAGCAGCGCGGCGAATTGCCAACGCCGCCAAGACGAGCCGATCTCGCTTGTCGCGGGGCTTGTCGTTTCGAGCGGCGGAAATCGCAACGCTTTTCGCAGGCTTTCCGCCGGAAAAAACAGAAGCGTCGCCCCGATCATGAACCAAGGAAAGATGCCGATATCCCACAAGACCGAGTTCATCAAATGAAAAGCGAGCCCGGCCAAATAAGCGATCAGTCGCGTTCGCCGCCACAACAAGGCGGGCACGATCAACAGATCTAACGCGATGCCGGCGTAGGAAAACGCAAACGGCATCCATTCCCACGTCAGCATCTCGCCGATCAGCGGAACGTCGTCGCGCCTGGCGAGCCACAACTTCATCGGTTGAGCGTTCAACCAATCGTAATTCAGTTTCGCCAAGCCGCCGTAAAAATAAGGGATCCCCAGTTGAAATCGCAACAATTGCAACGCCCAGCGCGGCGCCGCGCAGCTCGATTTCGCAAGCCCGAAATAGACGTCGAGCGAACATGCGCGATGCGCCGGGATCGCCACGACAAGCGCGCTCAGCAGACAAATCAAATAGCAGTGGTTCTGATACAGCGCCTTTTCGATCAAAAAGAGATGCGCATATCCCAAACAAAACGTCAATGCGCTGAGCCGATAAAACAGGCCGAGCGAGATTCCCATTGCGGCGACGCCCATGATCGCGACATGCAGATACATGCCGTCGCCTGGCCATGGCCGAACCCACGAAAACCCCGGATAGGTGAAGTGGAAGTCGGGCAAGACGTAAAAAAAATGAATCCAATGATCGACCGTCATGCCGTACAAATGATACAGCATCATCGCTCCGAAAAAGATCCGGAAGAAGACGAGCGGGGCGATCGCTTCAGGCCGCTCTAGCGCCGACCAAGCTTGGTCGTATCGAGACAAGATCGATTGACGCTTCGTCTCGGCGACGTCGTGGCGGACCGGGGGATCTACGGAGATTCGATTTTCAGGTGCGATTGCCAAAACAGCGTGGCGCGGCGTCAGCAGCGACGCTCGCGCTTTCCTGGAATAGTAACATTGGAGAGAGAGAAGCCGATCGATGGCTCGCCGCGTTAACTGCCGCGAATAATTTCCGCTTCTCCTCGCCGGTGCAAATGAATCTCGAACTGATTCGGTTCCGGCGCGACCTCGATCTTCAACGATTTGCCGCCGGGAATGTAACGCTCTTTAATCACGACGTCGTCATCCTCCGGATCGGGACGAAAAAAAGTGACGGTATGCGGGCCGATGATCGCCCCGTCTTCGTCGCCGTAGGTCGACAATTCAAACTTGCCGTCGCTGTCGATCATTCCGCTGGCCGACTTGCCGGAAGAGAACGGATCGGCGCCGCTGGCCACTTCCGGAGTGAACAAGACGTAACCTTCGGTGACCGGCTTGCCGTCAAGTTGCACGACGCCGACGACCGGCGCGACTTCTTTCATATACGAAGCGCGGCCGCATCCGAATACGACCGTTAGCGTCAGCCCCGCGAACAAGATAGGTTGCAATTTTACGAGCATTGATTCGCCCTTTCTTCCTCATTGCTTTTCGGTACGATCCGACCGGAATCGCTGCGAGTCCGACTCGGCAGCTTTGACTTAGTCCTACGCGCGGCGTCGGCGATAACGAGCCGTTATGCGCCTTGCCAAGGTCGATACGAAATTGCCGGCAGCGATTGAAGCCGGCTTAAAACGGACTCGGCGGCCGAGCGTTTCCAGTTTTGGCGAAATGCCGGAAGATCGCAGCAAGTCGCCAAAATCTGGAAATCGAAAGCCGAACGAAGGTTGAAAAACAGGGCTCTACGGACGCTGAACCACTTCGCCGTCCGCTTTGTCAACCAAACGACCGAAGGTGACCATGTCGACGTTCTCTGAAATGAACGCGACCGAACCGTCGGCAAACGCGTATTGGACGCCGCCTGCATGTTGGCTGGCGAACGAATCGTCGCGCGTTCCGTTGGGCACGTGGGCCAAACCCCCTTCGGCGACGACGTTTTGATGTTGATTGTTGGTACCGACCCAAACCTTAAAATCGCCGGCGTTCGCGTGAGTCGGTCCGTCAATTTCACGCATATATTGCGTATACGCTTCGCCGACGGCGATCGTGTTGCTGGTACCGTCCAGTACGTCGCGCAGTTTGGTCGGGCGATATTGGCTGCCGACCTTGCCGAACATGCCGGTAATCGAACCGCCGCCGGTTCCCAAACTGCCGCTGTAATCGTTGCGCGCATGTCCGCCGAGCGTCGCCGAGCGATAAGGACTATGCGTCAACGACATCGAGTTCGAAGGGCAAAGATAAGCGTCGATCAGTTGATCGGTGACGCCTGGTTGCAATTCCAAAGAAACGTCGGGCGCCTGGTTCGTGAAATCGACCTGATCGTAAATGTTCCCTTGCTCTAACTGGGGCAAAATCATGCAGGCCCAACCATATTCGTCGTCGCCGAAAAGCGTGCCCGGCGGAAACGAACGAACCGAATCATGATAGTTGTGCAACGCCAATCCGATTTGTTTCAGATTGTTGCTGCATTGCATTCTGCGAGCCGCTTCTCGCGCGTTTTGAACGGCCGGCAACAGCAAGCCGATCAATACGCCGATGATGGCGATCACCACCAACAACTCAACCAAAGTGAATCCGCGAACCTTCGCTCGCATTTGCGTCATGCTCATTGTGCGTCCCTCAATCAGTATCGTCAGTGAAATGTCGTAAACCGTTCAAACGGCCTTAGGCTTGCGTCAAATCGTTCGCTTAACAGGCGACTTCGCCGCTGGCGTCTTGCGATGGTCGATACTCTAACGAGTCGCCTCGCCGATTCGATGAAAGCTTGGTTAAGCATGTGGGAATAGTTGCTGCAATTTCGCGATCTACCCCCGAAGAAACTAGAGCTTTCGCGCACTTCCACTACGATGACCCGCTAACAGCCCCCTGATTGCGTTGTGTTCGTATCCGCTGACTCGACGATACGATGGCTGCAAGCGAAGACGACCGCCCATCGATTTGACGGACTCGTTCGCTCGTTACTTATTTCCTGTTCTTGTTTCCGTCTATCAACATGAACTCACGGTAAACGCGCATGTCGAAATCCACGAATTCACACGCATTGATGACGAGCCGAGCGCCGATCTATGTCGGCGTCGCGGCGCTGGTCGCCGTCGCGATCGGCGCCGTCTGGGCCTACCCAACTTTCTTTTCAAGCGCATTGCGAGAAGAGCGCCGCGTAATCGCCGACTTCGAGAAGCTGTCGGCGGTCGACGTCAAATATGACGAGCATGGGGCGGCGATTCAGTTGCGAGCCAACTCGCCTGCGATCAATGACGCGACGGCGATTCAACTCGCCAAGCTGCGTTCGCTGCGACGCATTGATCTGAATCAATGCGAGGTATCGGATCAGACGTTGCAAGCGATCGCCGAACTGCCGGAGTTGCGAGCGCTTTATCTTGAGCGAACGGCCGTCACGTCGGCCGGGGTCGCCGCGTTAGAGTCGTGTCAGAATCTCGAAGAGCTAATGTTGGCCGATTGCCCGATCGACGACCAAGCCTTGGAGACGATCGGCAAACTGCCGCAGCTAAGCTTGTTAAGCCTCAGCCGAACCCCGATCACCGACGCCGGCATGGCGCATCTGCATGAGATGCCGAACTTGCGAACGCTTTATCTGCGCGGCTCGGCAGTCGCCGGACAGGGATTCGCCCATTTAAAAGGATCGCCGGAACTGGAGCTGATCGACTTCAGCGATTCTTCACTTGATCTTAACGCAATCCAAACATTACAGGCATTTCCGAAACTTGATCGCTTATTTCTTGGCCGAACTCCCCTTGATGATCGCTTATTAGCCGAACTCATCGATACGCTGA
Source organism: Blastopirellula sp. JB062 (assembly GCA_044439945.1). GTDB lineage: Bacteria > Planctomycetota > Planctomycetia > Pirellulales > Pirellulaceae > Blastopirellula. The sequence goes on along the minus strand of JBITAD010000081.1, from coordinate 28 downwards.
TCCGTTATAATTCTAGATCGGAAGAGCG
>JBITAD010000080.1:613-4440 GCA_044439945.1 Blastopirellula sp. JB062 | reverse complement strand
TCGTCGCCTTCGCTGATCGATGCCTCGCCAATGGTCGCCGTGACGTCGATATCGTCGTTGCTGTTGATCGCAGTCAGCACGTCGTCGATAGTCGTCGCATAGCGAAGGTCGATCGTACCGCTATCGCCAGCGCGGTCGGTGATTCGAATTTTTCCGAGCTGAACGCCTTCGCCGCCGTTTAACTCGCTAAGTTCGATCCCTTGGTCAAGTCGCGGGATCGTACTAATCGAAAGCGACCCGGCGGGCAGAGCGTCGCTCAACGAGGCGACCCCAGAGCTTAGATATTGTTGAGATTGAGCGGTGCGGATCGGAGTTAGTTGCGTTGCGCCAACTCGCGGGGCGCCTGTGACCGTCGCGGTTAACGCCGAGGAATTGCTGCTGGTCGCGGTACGTGCGTTAAAGATCGAAGGCTTGCTTAGCGCGCTAGCCGAAAATTGCAAGCTCAGGATGGACGCCGTGATCTTGCTTAAGGCGCCTTGCTCTTCAGTGATCGCAGTCGTACGAGAAATTAGCAAGTCGCGCGGCCGCGCTTCAATCGATAGCAGCTGCTTGACCGTTTCCGTAATATTGATGCCGGATATGAGTCCGGTGTTGCTACTAATCCCCGTCATGGGAGCAAACGTCGCTTTCTCAGGCGCCCGCACTGCCTGCGTTATCGGCAAAGTTTAGACCGCGTCGTCATCCTTTATCGTCATCAAGGTGGTAAGATCTCCAGCTTATTTCGATTAGGCGCTTTCGAGTTGATAACGCAAAAAAGCCTCCGCCGAATCGGCGGAGGCTTTCGTATGTTTTCCGTGCTTAGGGCTTTACGTTATCGGAGCAAGCTGAGCACGTTTTGCGGGTTCTGGTTGGCGATACCTAACACCGAAGTACCGGACTGAACGAGGATTTGAGCTCGCGTCAGTTTGGCCGATTCGGCAGCGAAGTCAGCGTCGCGAATCGAGCTTTCGGCTTCGGTCAAGTTGGCCAGCGTATCGTTCAACGAGAAGATATTCGAGTCTAAGGTCGTCTTCTGGAAGGCGCCCAGTCGACCGCGAAGCGAGGTCACGACCGAAATGACTTCGTCGACGACTTTCGCGGCGCTTCCGACGTCGGACGACAAGCTCTTGCTTCCGCCCGAGCGGAGCTCGAACAATCGGCCGCTGACGCCGCCTAAAGTGGCGGTGCTGACGCTCTGAATGCCTAGACGAGCTTGCTGGTTGCTGACGACGTCAGGCCCAAGTTGGAACAAGGCGCCGCCGCCGACGATCTCGAAATCGAAGGTCGAATCGTCTTCCACGCTTTCGCCGAGCGAGAAGCTCAAGTCGAGCGAAGAAGTATTGATCGAGGCTTTCAGTCCGTCGCCGATCGCCTGGATGCCGTTGATCCGAACGTCGACGTCGGTACCCGACGAACGATCGACATTGGTATTGCCGCTTTGATCAGTCAGGTTGAAGGTTCCGGTAAGGGCTTTCACGCTGACGAACGAATCCGAACCGAAGTTGGTGGCTTGGAACGTAAGTCCAGTGTTTTCCAAGTCGGAATTGCCGAGCAATGCGGCGCCGTCGGTCGAACCCGTATCGATCACGCCGCCGGTCAGCGTGCCAGTGTCGTCGGTGGTGACGACTCCAGCGCCGCCGCTGCTGGCACTGAACAATAACGAGAGATTCTCGTCGTAGTTAGGGTCGCCGGAATTGAAGATATCCGCGATATCGTCAGCCGTAGTAACGCCTTCTTGGATGTAGAAGGTTAACGTCTTCGTGGCGGCGTCATATTCGCCCCGTTCGTCGTCGCCCGCGGTGACGGTCGCATCGTTGACGAATTGAACCGTCACGTTGTCGTACTCTTCACCCGAGTTGATCGCGGTGAATTCCAACTGAGCGGTGCTGCCGTTGACCGCGAACGTTGTGCCTGACGCTTGAGCGTCTTCCAGTTTGGTGCCGCTCGTCGCGAAGGAGATGTCTTCGGTCGTGGCCGACAAAACGCCGCTTCCGTCGCTGCCGCTGACGTTGGTGACGCTGATGCCGCGGTCCTGCAAGTAGGCTAACGTGTTAGCGGCTTCGGTTCCGTCCGCGATGAACTGGCTCGGATCGTCGAAGAAGGCGATCAGATCGTTCGCGGTCGTTTTGATGTTACCGTCCGCGTCGGTTTCGAGGTTGACGATCAGCGTGCCTTCGCTCACTAGACCGCCGGTCGTGCCGGTCGGAATGGTCAAGTCAGCGATCGTCAAAGCGTCCGACCCATCGCTTGAGCCGAAGTTTTCGGCATTGAAGAACTGGCTGACGTAGGCGTCGTTGTTGATCGCGTCTTGCAAGTTTTCGGCCGTGGTGACGCCGTCTTCGATATGAAGGGTTAGCGTCTTATTTTCTTTGTCGAGCACGGCGTACTCATTGCCGCCGCCGTCGGCGCCGCCGCCAGTCACTTTGGCGTCGTCGACGAAGCTGATCGTGTAACCGTCGTATTCGGTCCCTTTCAGCTTGGCCGTGATCGAGAACGTGCCGTTCGCATCGCCGTTTTGGATAATCGCTTGCGATAGTCCTTCGACGCGCGGATCGGTAGTCGTGTCAACGCTTAATCCGGATCCCGCGTTCGAGACGAAACGGACGTTGGGCGAATCGTCCGGCGCCAGGAACTGCAGGCTGGTATTTTGTTCCGGAACGCCGTTGTAAGCGTAGTTTGAGAACTCTGTGACCGTGTCATGGCCGTCGTTTCCGGCGGCGAGCGAAGCGGTCACTTTGTCATTGCCGACGGCATTGTTGATTGCAGCGATCACGTCGTTCGCAGTGGCGACGATATCGCCGCCGTCGATGCCGCCTTCGGTCGTATCGCCATACGTGCCGACGAAGGTCACGGCGCCGGCGCCGGTACCTGCCGTTTCGACTAAAGCGGCAGTGAACAAGGCGGCCGTATCGGCGTTGTTCGAGTTCACCGTGACGGCGCCGCTGTCGCCGACGGCAATCGTGCCGCTACCGTCGCTACCGACCACGTTCGCCGCGGCCGTAAACAGGCCGCCGACAGTGGGATCGCCGTTGAGGGCGGCGATCACTTGGTTCGCGGTCGAAACGCCATCTTGAATACCGACCGTGATGACGACGTTGTCCGGATCGCTATTGTCATAGTCGACCGTTTCAGAGCCAGCCGTTTCGCCGCCGACGAAATTGATCGTCACGCCTGCGTTAGCAAGACCCGTCGTGTCAGAGGTCAACGAAAATAGTGAGTTGCCGCCGGTGGTCGTACCGAGGATCGTAGTCGCCGTATCGGAAAGAGCATGCGTGTTGTTGATCGCGGCGACGATATCGGCGCCGGTCGAAGCCGCATTTTTTGTAATGGTCAACGTTTTCGCATCGGCGTCATACACGGCCGTTTCTTGACCGACGTTGGCGCCGTCGGCGAAGACGATCGAGACGTCGTTGAAATCAGCGCCCAATTGGTCGGCGGTGATCGTAAAGTCGTTGTCGGTACCGGCGGTATCGACGGTAACGGCGGCCGCTTCATACTCAGCGACGCCAAGGGTCACTTCCAATTTGCCGGGATCGGCGCCAACCGGAGCGGTATAGGCCGCAGTCGTCGTCGTCGAAGTCCCTTTCGCATATTTGATGCGAACGTCGCCGGCGTCAAAACCCGCATCGTTAGCGGTCAATTGAATATCGTTGTCGGTGCCGAAGCTGCTGACCGTTAGCTCGCCCTTGGTGGCGGCAGTTTCTAGAACCGCTTCGACGCCCGTGGCGTCCGAGACCAAATTGACGGCCGACGAGATTTCTTCAATCGTCGAACCCTTGGCGAAATTGAACGCCTCGGTGCCGTTGGCGCGCAGCCACGAGGCCAGGGCGCCTTCGCATCCGGCGCCA
>JBITAD010000080.1:0-603 GCA_044439945.1 Blastopirellula sp. JB062 | reverse complement strand
CCGCGCCGAATCCGTAGTTGAGCGAACCGCGAGTCGCCTGGCTGACGACGTTCACCTTCACGCCGATCGTGCTATGCGTGCCGAAGTTGGCTTGATCGATACGAAGCCCTTCGACCGCCGAGCTGTTGACGTCTTGCGTGATGAAGTCAAGGTTGCCGTCCAGCAGACGCTTGCCTTGGAAAGAGGTCACCTGAGCGATACGATCGATCGCTTCGAGCGATGAGTCGATCTGCAACTGATTGGCCGCGATCTGATCGTCGCTGAGGGCGCCCGTATTCGCAGCTTCAGAGATCAAGCCGCGAATGTCATTCAATAGCGAGCTGACTTGGCCCAAGGCGCTGTCGGCGGTTGCGATGAGCTGATTGGCTCGTTCGCTATTGGTAATCGCTTTTTCGACGCTGGTGATATCGCTTCGCAGCGATTCGCTGGCGATCAAACCGGCCGGATCATCTTTACCGCTGTTGATTCGTAAGCCGGTGCTTAGTCGCGTTAGAGTTGTGTTTAGGTCCGAGTTCGAGCGGCCCAAGTTCTTTTGAGCGACGAGAGAACTAACGTTTGTATTGATGCGGGTCATTGGGAGACACCCCTCCTAAAACCAGGGAC
>JBITAD010000079.1:0-4452 GCA_044439945.1 Blastopirellula sp. JB062 | reverse complement strand
CAAATAGAGCCTGCTATTCAACCACGATCGCTATGGTCAAAAAGTACAAAATGCAGCCCGCCCAAGGAACTCCCTTTTGCGACGAGTTGCTGAAAAAGGCGGACTTAAAATCCTGTGGAGGGTAACCTCCGTGTGGGTTTGATCCCCGCCTTGGCTATTTTTAAATGCTTGCGGGATAAGGCTTTACCGATCTTGGCGGTCGTTTTTCGCGTGGTAATCTATTGCGTCGCTCTGAATCGCGGCGTCACCCTCTTGGCGCCCCGCCGAAGTTTGGGGGCAAGGAAGTTCCCTCGCGTTAGCGCTGTTGGAGGGAAATAAGAAAGCATCCCCGGCAGGAATCGAACCTGCAACATCCCGCTTAGAAGGCGGGTGCTCTATCCAGTTGAGCTACGGGGACGTGGGCGATTAATTCTAACAAAAACTCGCGCTTGACATAGGCGACTGTCGCTTGGGGAGAATCGACGCCATTGGCGTTGTTCCGGCTCGCGCTTGTTGGCCGCTTTTCGGGGAGATTTTCACGCCTTCATTTTAGAGATTGCAGATAGGCGACGAGGTCGCGAAGTTGCCGGCGGGTCAGAATTTTCGTCATTTCCGGCATGAGCGAAATTCGTTGCTCGGCTAAGTCGTCGACGTCTTCTTGCGGGATGACGACTTCTTTTCCTTGAGCGTCGCGCAGCGTAATTTTGTCGTCATCTTCGGCGATCACAATTCCTTGAACGGTTTTGCCGCTGACCAGCAGCACCGTCGTGGCGCGATATTTGTCGTCGATCTCGGCGCTGGGCGCCACCATGGCGCGGAGCAAATATTCGGCGTCTCGGCGTTTGCCGACGCCGTCGAGCGCCGGGCCGACGTCGCTTCCTTCTTTTCCAATGCGGTGGCAGCGGACGCAGGCGGCGTCTAAATGGGTCATGAAGATTTTTTCGCCTGTTGCGGCATCGCCTCCGGCGAGGCTCGAACGATAGGGGGCTATCGCCGGGGCGTTCTCTTCGGTTGCTGATATGCGTTCGCCCAACTTGGCAATTAACGGCGAACTGGTCGATTTGGCCGCCGCCGCCGTTTCTAATTCCCAAAGCAGCTTGGGCATTGGGGCGGCAAGATGTTTTTCAACCTGGGCGATCAGCAAGGCGTCTGCCTGGTCGCCCGGAATTTTACCTAGCATCTCTAGGGCAAGCTGTCGTTCAGGCAGCTCGGCCTTCTCATCTTCCAGAATATCTTTGACGCGAGTCAGCGCCGCATCATGCCAACGACTGGAAATCAAAGGACGCAGCGCAGCTTGGCGAATCATCGTCGAATCCGCTTCCCAAAGTTGGGGTAAGATTGAGCGAAACAGGTCTGGATCGCTGGCAGCCAAGGTTTGAATCGCTTCTTTGCGTAAATCATCGGCGGCATGTTTGTCGAGAGCAATACGTCGAAGATCGGTCGGCGGAAGCGCGATTTTTAATTGGGATGCCAAGACGATCGCCGCCGTGCGAATTCGCTGGCTCGGATCTTGTAACAGATCGCTAATCAATCGGGCGGCTCGATCGATCGGCAAGTTGCGTTCTTGAGCAATTCGGTATTTTTCGCGATTGCGACCGTCCACCCGATCAAGCCGCGGAACTTGGCGCCAGCGACCGAGCGCTTCAATCGCATCGAGCCGCATCGGTATCGGATTTTCGCGACGAGCGGCATAGTCGATCACGCGCTGAGCGCTGACGTCGTCTCCTAAGCGGTAGTTCGCGTTGATCACTCGCAAAGTCAACGCTTCGTTGTCTCGTAGATCGTCTGTCAATAATTCGGCCAATTTCGGCATCGCTGCAGGGATCGAAAAGTCGTCATGAATGGCCAACGCCGCTTCGCGAGCGACCCGAAGTTTTTCGTCATGCAGGAAAACGGCCGCTTGGGGATCGGCTTGTCGGCGCAGCGCGATCACCGCTGCCAGGCGAACTTCGGCGTCGGGCGACGCGGCGAGCGACGCCACGTTTTCGCACGCGGCCAACGCCATGGCGCCGGCATGTCGCAAATAAAGGTCTTTCCCTTGATTATCGGCTAGCATCTCGGCGATTGCCGCAAGTCCTTCAGGCGCGGGGTGAGTCGCGAGCGCCTGAGCGGCGAAGTAGCGAACGCGTAAGTTCGGGTCTTTCAGTAGCGGCAAGAGCGAGGCGCCGACGTCATTGGGGAGATCAGAAATCGTTCGCAGCGCTTGAGCGCGAATCTCCGGTGCGGCGTCGGCGAGCAGCTCTTCAAAGAGATCGGTCGATGCGGAACCGGTTTGTCGCGCTAGTTGTCCTAGTCCCCAAATGGCATGAATGCGCGCCAATTGGTTCTCGCTTTGCATCGCCGTCGCTTGCAGTACGGACTGTTCGTTTCGCTTAACGAATTCGAACTGGGCGGCGAGTCGAATCCGCTGATCGACATGCCCCAGCAATGACTGAAGTTCGTCGACGCTACGTTCTGAAAACCCTGTCGCTAACAGCTTGCGCACCTGTTCTCGTACAGATGAATCGGCGGATTGCGGATCGTCGATTTTCCAGACGGCGCCTTTGTTATTAAGCGGATATCCGCCGCCCCAATCGACCCCATAGAGGCCGCCGTCAGGGCCGAAGTTGATGCCGACCAACGGGACGCCGCTGCCAATTTGATGTTGGTTGACGACTTCAAAAGAAGCGCCGACAGGCTCGGTTTGAAATGCCAGCTGTACGCCGCCTGGGGCGCCGGTCAAAAAGAAATAGTTTTGATATTGAGGGGAGAGCGCCGTGCCCGGGTTAAAGGCGAAACCGGCAGGGCCGTCTAACGAATAAGCCAATGGGGGAGTGACGTAGCCGGGCTGGCGAAGATGGCGAGTTCGCCACAGCCCTTCGGCCATCCAAGGATTATATCGATCTCGGCGATATTGATAATTGCATCGCCAGCCGGCGTCGATTCCTTTAGCGATGTAGACGATGCGCTCTCGTTCGCCTCGTTGATCGGAATCGTTGTCGACGCCGAACAGGTTGCCGTGAGCGTCAAACGCCAACTCTTGCACGTTTCGCAATCCGTGCGCATAAACTTCAAAGTCGGTACCGTCAGGGTTGCAGCGCATCACGCCGCCTTGATTGGGATACCGAAATTCGCGTCCTTCCTTGGAGACGACGTGAATTCCTTTATCGCCGACCGACCAATAAATCTTGCCGTCGGGGCCGACGGTCAAGCCATGCATGTCATGGCCGGCGTAGGCGATATGAAAACCGAATCCGGTCGCAATGATTTGCCGCTGGTCGGCTTGCCCGTCGCCGTCGGTATCGCGCAGCCGCCAGACGTCAGGCGCGATCGTAGCGAAAACGTCTCCCGCGTGCCATAAGACGCCGGCTGCGATACCGGTGATTTCGGTCTGAAAACCATCGGCGAACGTTTGGATTCGATCGGCGACCCCGTCCCCGTCAGTATCTTCAAGGCGATGGATTTTTTCAGACAAGACGGTCAGATCGCGCCAGTCTTTAACTCCGTCTCGGTTGAGATCGTCGACCCGTCTTTTTTTCGGCTCTGGCCCGCCGATCGGCATTTGTGCGCGAAAAAAGGTCTGTTTGTCCGCCGGCGAGGCGAGCCCGACGTCGTCGGCGATCCAGTCGGCGTTGGCGCGGATGTCAAGATCTTGCGATTTGCGTCGCTTGGTTTGCGTTACGTAGGCGCGGCCTTGATCGTCAAGGCTGATCGCCACCGGATCTGGAACGTTGAGATCGCCGCTCCAGCGCGAGAACTGTAGCGAGCTCGGGTCGGCTACGGCTTTTTTTTTTCGGTCGCTTGGACGGAAGAAGTTTTCGCCGCTTCATCGGTGGGTGAGTTCTCCGCTTGCGGTCGTTGGACGAGTACGCCGCGAATTTTTACGTCATCCCAGAGGCCGAGATCGTCGAACGAGCCGATCGCAATTTCTCCCCAGGCGAAACGTTTGTCTTGGGCGACCATCTGCGGCTTTTGCATGTCGTCGAAGTAAACTTCGATTAACCCGCTGTCGGCTTGGCGGACAATTTTAACTTGGTGCCAGGCGCCGTCTTTCCAGGGGGTGCCGACATTGGTGCGCTGGCTGATCTTAATCCGCGGCGCATCGTCCACTACGAAGATCTGGTTCGAGTGGTCGTCCGTTTTTTCACCGAGATGGACATAGTAGAAGTTGGCTGGATCTTGCATTCCCCAGGCGACGACCATGTCGCGATGCCCGCGAGAAGTTTGCAACGTTTTCACTTTGGCGGTCAAAACGAAATCGCCGAAAAACTTCCCTTTTAGGATCGACAGCGAAAAAGGGCTGCGATGCGGCGGCTCGTATTTGCCGCGACCGCTTAAGCGATAGGCGCGGTTACCATCTTCTAGCTCGACGATCGACCAAGTCGCCGGGTCAGTAGGCCCCCAGGCGGCGTCTCCTTGTTCAAAATTATCGGAGTAGACCAGCGGCAGCTCGTTCGGTTCGGCGGCTGATAAGAAGGAGGCGAAGACAATAAG
>JBITAD010000078.1:0-4461 GCA_044439945.1 Blastopirellula sp. JB062 | reverse complement strand
GCATCGCTCGATGGAGAAGGGGGTTGTTGCTCTGAAGCGTAAGCTGCCGGCGCACGTCTGCTCGTCCCCCCCCCACACACAAGCCAGCTGCGAACTTGCTCGCAGTTTCGGGCGGATAGACGAAAAGGATCCTTGCGAAGAAAACTTAGAAAATGACGGAATCTACAATTTGTGGGTTGAAAATGTCTAAGGCATTCCTTATCATTTAATGTCTTGTGAGGGTTGGCCTGCGCCAGTTCCGGAAGGTTGTGGGCGATTGGTGCGTCTGCATCGAGAAAGTGCTTTCCGGCGAGGGCCAGTGACGACTTTCTCGTGCACTTAGCGATTGAATTGCAGCGGACTCGTTTTTTATTAAGCGTTTTCGTAGCGCTCGGCGTACGCAAATAACTAGAGGAGCATGGCAGATGAATCGGCGAAATTTGGGGACCAGATCGAATCGCGCTGCGGCGCAAACGAAGGTGACGCGAGGAGATAAAACGATGTGTGGACCGCGGGCCAGTTTTTTTCAAAGCGAGAACTGCGGCAAGTCGACCCGACAGGACCGATCCGACTCCCGACACGCGCACGTGTCCTGTCCCGCGTCTCGGCTGTCTGGCGGTTGGTGTCGGGGAGCGGAGCGTCGTCGGGGCGAGCAAGCGAAACGGCGCGGATCACGTATCTTTTTCGTCATCAATTTCGCCGACCAATTCTTCTAGCACGTCTTCCAGCGTGATCAGGCCGACCGTCTTTTCCTGGTCTTGCACGATGGCGAGATGCACTTTTTTTGCGCGAAAGGTTTTTAGCAAATCATCGCACCGTTGATCGGCTTGCACGATAAAAGTGGGGCGCAAGATGGCGGTAACGAGATCGGCGTCTTTCTCGGCGGTAAGGCCTGACAAGATGTCTCGGCTTAAGACCATGCCGAGCACGTCGTTAACGGAATGATCGAAAACGGGATAACGCGAAAACTCGTGCTGAAAGACTGCTTGGGCGGCTTGCCGTATGGTGGCGGTATGCTGCACCGAGACGACGTCTTTTAACGGGGTCATGACGTCGGCGGCCGACTTGTCATTGAGCAGAAACGCCCGATGAACCAAGCGGCCTTCGTCGTTATCGATATGTCCGGCCGAACGTCCTAGCGCCGCTAACGAGCGAATTTGGGCTTCGGTACCGACGGGACGATCGCCCGACTGAAACTGCCGCGAGAGCCAGTCTAACGGAATCACAATGGGATACAGGAGATAAATCAGCGCTAGGATCGGAGTCGCGGCGATCCGGCTGATGAGCGGCGCGTAATGGGTCGCAAGCGATTTGGGAATGATTTCGGAGAAGATGATCGTGCCGAAGGTTAGCACCGCGGTGACGATGCCGATGACGGCGTCGCCGTACAGTTCGACCGCTTTGCTGCCGGCCAGCACCGGTCCTAGCACGTTAATCGTGTTGGTCAAAATCACGACCACCACGACCGCGCGCGTGATCCGTTTTTTGACGGCGCGCAAGGGGACCGAGCCGGGCAACTTTTTCATGACCATCTCTTCGACTTCGCTACGCGAAACGCTCAGGATGGCGGCGTCGACCAGCGCGGCGATTCCGGAAAGAAAGATAAAACCGACGATATAAAGGGATAAAACGAACATGGCTTTCTCAAATAGCGAACGAATTCTCTGGGGCGTTGTGGAGTTATCGTACCGAACAATCGCCGATTTGCCGAAATGGCGTCGTCAAAAGCGCCGTTGGGCCCGGCAAGGGGCCGCCGCTGTCGGTCGGAGGCCGTTTTTCCCGTAATTCGCGCTGGTCGCCGCGTTGGCGAACAAGACGCAGCGACAACTTCCTAAACCACGCAAACTCTCAGAAATCGAGGGCCGCTCCCTATTTATTGCGCCTCTCGGCAAGCTTCAGGCTCAGCTTTATGGTTTTCTTGGAGATTTCAGAGGCGTTTGGTCGTGGAAACATTGACTACGGTCCCTGGCAGGCATAGGATGCACGGCAGTTTTTGATGGCGCCTGTCAGGTTGCGAGAGTGTTTTTTTGACCGGCAGTCGCAGCTTTATGTTTTGTGAGTGATTTGATGCCAGAAGGTAAAATCAAGCGTTTGACCGACAAGGGTTTCGGTTTCATCGACACCGGGTCGAACAAAGACCTGTTCTTCCACATGTCGAGCTTGGAAGGATGCCGCTACGACGATTTGCGCGAAGGCCAGACCGTCTCTTACGTCGAAGGCCAGGGCCCCAAGGGTCCGCGCGCCGAACAGGTCCAAGTGATCTAAGCAGATTGCAGAGCCGCCCTGCAGCCGATGGTCGCGGGGCGAGCTCGCCCTCTGGGGCATCTTCTTTCTTGCAATTTCGCTGTGTAACCCACGACTTCTACAAGCCGTCGGAAGTGACGTTTTTCTCCTGCGATTCGCCGATGCGCGTTCGCATACAAACCACGGCAAACCTATGTACAAATGCCAACGTTGCGGCAAGATTACTCCTGCGCGCACTCCGGCTCACCAGATCGTCGTTTCCGAACGACACAAAGAATACGGATCACGCTCGAAGCCTGCTCCGCGCGGCCCCCGCATGCGTCGCGATACGCAAACGATCGATCGCGGCGGACGCGGTCATGAAATCGTCGAGCAATTGACCGTTTGTCCTGATTGCGCCGCCCGTTCTGCGGCTTCCGAAGAGGCGCCGCGTATGGTCAACCAGCCTGCGCCGACGCAAAAAGAGTATTCGAGCGAGTACGATTCGAGCGACGATTAATCGGATCGCATCATGAAGGCGGCGCTATCCGCCTGTATCGTTAGGGCGATCAATCAAGAGATTGGTCGCCAGGTGGTCGGCGACCGTTCCATAAAGTTCATCTTCCGCCAACTGCTGACGCACCGTCTGAGCGTCATCGACCAAAAAGCCTAAATGGCAAATCGGTTCGCCGGGGCTGACCGCCGGCAAGGTGGTCGTACCGATAATCACGGCGTCAAACGGAGCGAAGACCTGATTTCGCTGCTGGCCTAGCAAGCCGGTGTTGGTCGCCAGCAATTGCCCTTTTCTCACGACGTCGCCCGGCGAAGCGTGAAATTGCAAAAAGCCGCCGCGATCAGCGCGAACCCAACGGGTCCGTTCGATCACTAGCTTGCGAGACGAGGGGATTTGCGTTCCGCTGATCATCCCCAGTTTGACCAGTACGTTGCGAATGCCCCGCAGTTCCCAGCTGACGATCGACGGCTCGACCTTCGAGACTTCGCCGGCTTCTAGGATGATGGTCGCGCAGCCTGCTTTACAGGCCGAGCGTCGAAAGGCGCCGACCGGCCCTTTTCCGGCGACGATCAACTCGCTGCCGAACGCCTCGGCCAGCATCCGCGCGGCGGGGTCTTTCCAGTCGACTCGAACGTTCGGAAAGTTGGTCCGGCGAATTGCGGCCGTATGCAAATCAATCCCATAGTCGCAGCGAGCGACGATTTCGTCAAAAATTCGCCGTGCCATCCGGCTCGCCAGACTGCCGGTACGCGAGCCGGGAAAGCTGCGATTGAGATCGCGACGATCAGGGAGATAACGACTATGGCGATCAAAGCCGAGAATGTTGAGCACCGGGGCCAGCACCAGCGCGCCCCGTTTCAATCGCAGATCGTCGTCCATAATCAACGATCGGATCGTTCCGGTGCCGTTGATCTCGTCGCCGTGCAATGCGGCGGTAACGAAGATGACAGGCCCCGGTTCGACGGCGCGGCGGACTTGCACCGGAATTAATACGTCGACGCCGCTATAACTTTCGCCGATGGCGACTTGCACGTCGCGGACTTGGCCCGGTTCGATAATGACGCCGTTCCAATCGTCGATCGGCCGTTTAATCCGCTGGGGTTGTTCGTCGTCGCTGCCCGTCATTGGCAAAATTGAGACGTCGCGTCAATTGCGACGTCTTACCCTTTCCCTTTATCGCGCTGACGCCCCGGCTTGGCGTGCGTTTCGATAAAGTCGATCACTTTACCCGCGACGTCGACTTCGGTCGCGCCTTCGATGCCTTCGAGGCCGGGCGAAGAGTTCACTTCCATCACGACCGGACCATGATTCGAGCGCAAGATGTCGACGCCCGCCACGTTTAGTCCCATGGTTTTCGCGGCTCTTTTGGCGGTGGTTCGCTCTTCGGGCGTGACCCGAATCTTTTCCGCAAACCCGCCGCGATGGAGATTCGAGCGAAACTCGCCGGGCGCCGCTTGCCGTTTCATGGCGGCGATCACCCGATTGCCGACGACGATGCAACGGATATCGCTGCCGCCAGCCTCTTTAATGAACTCTTGGACCAAGATATTGGCGTCTAAACCGCGAAACGCTTCGATGACCGCTTGGGCCGCTTTTTTCGTTTCGGCCAAAATCACGCCGACCCCTTGGGTCCCCTCGACCAATTTCACCACGCACGGCGCGCCGCCGGCGATCGAGATAAGGCCGTCAATATCTTTGGTCGAGTGGGCGAAACCGGTCACCGGCAGCCCGACTCCGTCGCGTGC
>JBITAD010000077.1:0-18707 GCA_044439945.1 Blastopirellula sp. JB062 | reverse complement strand
GCACAAAGAGCGCTGCCGACCCAACGCCGGCCGAAATTGCCTGACTTACGGCGATTTTCGGTTTCGGCACGCGCCTTGCATTGACGTGGATTAAGCGAAACGCGACCTGACGAGACGCTTTCGCTCGAAACTCTCACCACGCAATCCAAGGAGTCAAGATCATGGCAGTTGCAAGCGGAGTCGAAGGAACCGATATCTTTAAGATCTTACTGGCGATCTTGCTTCCACCGGTGGGCGTCTTTTTTGAAGTCGGTTTGGGACTGCACTTTTGGTTAAACATCGTATTGACGATGTTCGGCTTTATTCCCGGTATCGTGCACGCGTTGTACGTCATCTTGACGCGCTAACTCGCGGCAAGTGATCGAAACCAAGGGAGAGAGAAGCATGGGGGCAGGGGCGCCACGTTCCATTTTCGGTCGCACTTCCGAAAATTGTTGGCGCCATGAATGCGGTGAAGGAGAGCGCTAGATCGGAATCTGGGGAGAAACGATCTAGCGAAACCGCAAAAGGCGAAGTTGGCTGGGGGCGATCGCGGCGAATGCGCCGCCGCGATCGCCCTGGCCGATGTTCGCGCTACGCCGCCGCTCGGCGGGTTTCTAACTGGTCGCGCACCGCTTGATAGACGCGATCGACCGACAGCTTTTGCATGCAATCATGATGCCCCAGCGGGCAAACGCGTCGCACGCAAGGTCCGCAGTCGACCGGATGGGTCAGCATCGTCTCGACCGGATTATAACTGTCGCCCCAGCGAGGATCGGTCGGACCGAACAGCGCCACCGTCGGCGTCGCAAACGCCGCAGCGAAATGTTTCGGCCCGCTGTCGGTCGTCACTAACACGTCAGCTCGGGCGACCGCCGCTTTCGACAAGCCGATGCTTAGGGTTTCGTCGGCCAAACTGCAGGCGGCCGGGTGATCGATCGCTTGTTCGATTTTCGCCACCGTCTCGCGTTCTTGCGGACCGCAGATCAACAGCACCGCCGCGTTAGGATCGCGTACCAACCGTTCGGCCAGGGCGATAAAATGCTCGGGCGGCCAATGTTTGGCGGCGCCGTACGCGCCCCCCGTGTTGAACACGACCACTTTTTTGCCGACAAAGTCAAACTTGCGCCAGATGGCGTCGATCTGTTTTTCGGCCGCCGGCGAGTTCGCCAGCGTCGGTTGCTTGTTCTCGCTCGGGTATCCGGCGAAACGGACCAAATCTAAGTAATAGTCGACCGCCGAAATCGGCGCGTAGCGGCCGTTGGGCAGCTTGGGCGGAGCCAGCCGATGGGTTAACAGCGGGCTGCGCCAATTACGAGCATAGCCGAAACGCCGCTTGGCCCCGGCAAAGTACGCCAGCGCCGCCGTTCGTAACGAGTTGGTCAGCAGAAACGCCTGGTCAAACCGTTCGGTTCGCAGTTGTTTGACTACGTTCCAAAAATGAAGTCGCCGATCCGGCGTCTTTTTGCTGCAATAGACGCTTCGGTCAAGCAAGTCGGTTCCGCGCAGCACGTCTTTGACGTAGGGCTGCATCACGCCCACAATTTCGTCGCCCGCTTCGGCGCGATCGCGAATCGCGCGTAACGCAGGCGTCGCCATCACGACGTCGCCGATCCAGTTCGGCAGTATGACGACCGTTTTCATCGGCATGCTCTTCGAAAAGGAGGAAGTAGGTCGTTAAGCCGCCTGACGACGCGGCGGTTGGGCTGCCGAGACGCGACGAATAATGTCGGTCGTCGAATGGCCGTCAACCAAGTTGATCAGCCGCACTTCGCCCCCGTACGAGGTGACGAAGTCGTAACCCACGATCGATTCCGCCTTGTAATCGCCCCCTTTGGCAAGCACGTGGGGACGAATTGCCTGAATCAGTTCGAGCGGCGTGTCTTGATCAAAGACCGCCACATAGTCGACGCACGACAACGCCGCCAGCATCGCTGCTCGCTCGTTTTGATTAATCACCGGCCGCTCGGGGCCTTTCAGTCGCGACACGCTTTGGTCGCTGTTCAAGCCGACCACCAGCACGTCGCCCATTCGCGACGCTTCGTTCAAGTTGCTGACGTGTCCGTAGTGCAGCAGATCGAAACAGCCGTTGGTAAAGACGATGCGTTGACCGCGGCGGCGCAGTTCGTCCGAGTGCCGCGACAACTGTTCGAGCGACAGAATCTTGCGTACGCCCGGCTGATGATGCGCGGTCAGCTCGGCTTCGATTTCGTCGAGCGGAATCATCGCGACGCCGATCTTTTCGACCTCAAGCCCGGCCGCCACGTTCGCCAGGCGAACCGCTTCGGCACGGCTCAAGCCAGAGCCGATCGCCGCGCCAAGCATCGCCAGCACCATGTCGCCGGCGCCCGTAATGTCGTACACGCTGCGGGCTTGGGTCGGAAACAGGGTCGCCGCGCCTCCTTTTTCGATCAACGCCATGCCGTCGCTGTCGAGCGTGACGATCACCGCTTCTAGCTGCAAAGCGGCGCACAGCTCTTGTCCGGCGGCGGCGGCGTCGTCGGGCGTTCGAATTTTACGACCGCTGCACGTTTCGGTTTCAATTCGGTTCGCCTTAATCAGGTCGGCGCCCCGATAACGGACGAAGTCGCGCCCCTTCATCGGATCGACCAAGACCGGCACGCCCCGCTCGTTGGCGCTGCGGATCAACGTCCGCAAAATCGCCGGCGTGCAGACCCCCTTGGCATAGTCCGAGATCAACACGATATCGCAATCGGCCAATTGATCGATCAGGCCGTACAGCAAGCGTTCTTCGACCTCGCCGCTGATCGGGTCGGTCGTCTCATGGTCGACCCGCAAAATTTGGCTCGGGTGCCGCGCGCCGGCTCGCCCCACAAATCGCTCTTTCAGCGTGGTCGGCCGCGCTGGGTCGGTCAAACAAAGCGACGCGTCGACTCCGGCCGATTCCAGCAAACGGTTCAAATCTTCGCCGGCCGGGTCGGCGCCGACCACGCCGGCGGCGACCACGTCGCACTCGAGACCGCGCAGCATATTGCAAACGTTGGCCGCTCCGCCCAAGCGCAGCTCGTGATTGTCGGCCCGCAACACGATCACCGGCGATTCTTGGCTGACCCGCTCGGCGTCGCCATAGGTATAGCGGTCGAGAATTAGGTCTCCCAAGACCAGCACTTTCGGGCGCCCAAGCCGCTGAAACGCGGCCAAAAGCAACTCGTTGTTCATAGCGTCATCCTTGACGTTGGTTTGTCACGACGCAGGTTATACCGCACCAGGGGAATTCGACAAAGAGAAGTCGAGCAGAGACGCCGAAACGAATGAGGGCAGGGCGGTTTAGGCAGTCTGGGCGTCTTTGTCGAACCGCCCGCAAGTGCGAATCGATCGCAAGCGGTCGATTCGCTATGATGCAATGATGGTTTGCGCGCCAACTTTATTTCCACGGCGACAGCGGCCCGTCTCTCTGGCATGGGGCTCGAACTTTCATGGAAAAAAAACAACCGCAGGCAGCTTGGCACGCTTTGCCGCTGGCCGAATTGTTGCAACGACTCCATTCGACCGAGCAAGGCCTTTCGACCGCCGAAAGTCGCTCGCGATTGGCCGAATACGGACCCAACCGCCTGCCCGAACAGGCGCCCCCGACCGTGTGGCAAATTGCGGCGCGTCAGTTCTTGAGCCCGCTGATTTATATTTTGCTAATCGCGGCGGTCGTCTCGGTTTTTGTGGGCGATTACAAAGACGCCGGCTTTATCGCCGCAGTGCTGCTAATCAATGCCGTGATCGGCGGATATCAAGAGTGGCGCGCCGAGAAAAGCAGCCATGCGCTGCGCAAGTTGCTGCAAATCCGGGCTTCGGTCCAGCGCGAAGGCAAGATCGAAGAAATTTCGGCCGAAGATGTCGCCCCCGGCGATATCGTGTGGCTCGAATCGGGCAACCGAATTCCGGCCGATATCCGCTTGCTTAGCGCGCATGGCCTAGAGATTGACGAATCGCTGCTGACCGGCGAATCAGTTCCCGTCGCCAAAGATCCGACCTGGCAAGGGCCTGAAAACGCGCCTCTCGGCGATCGGGCCAACATGGGCTTCGCCGGCTCGATTGTCACTCGGGGGCGATCCAAAGCGTTGGTCGTTGCGACCGGTTCGGCGACCAACGTCGGCCAACTCGCCCTCGACGTGATCGGCAAGTCTGGGGGCAAGCCGCCGCTGCTTGAGCGCATGGAACGTTTTACCAACGTCGTGGCGGCGGCCACGTTGGCCTCGTCGTTCCTTATCGGCGGTCTGGCCCTGTATTTGGGGCGTTATCCGTTAAGCGACATCTTTTTGTTCGTCATCGCGTTGGCGGTTTCGGCCATTCCCGAAGGCTTGCCCGTCGCCATGACCGTCGCCTTGGCGATCGCCACCAGTCGCATGGCGCGGCGCGGCGTGATCGTCCGCCGTTTGACTGCGGTCGAAGGGCTCGGCAGTTGCACGTTGATCGCGACCGACAAAACCGGAACCTTGACCGTGAACGAGTTGACCGTTCGCGAGATCCGCCTGGCCGACGGCGACGACTATCAAGTCACCGGCGAAGGCTTTCTGCCGGAAGGACAAGTCTTGCGAGCAGGGAGCCCCGTCTCGCTCAGCTTGCCCGCTACGTTAGAACGTTTGATTCGCGCCGGCACGTTGTGCAACGAGGCCGATCTGCGGCAGCGGCAAGATCAGTGGGAATGGCGCGGCGACGCCGTCGATATCGCCCTGTTGACCCTCGGCCAAAAATTAGGGAGCCGACGCGAGGCGACCCTCGACAAGTATCCCCAAATCAACGAGATTCCGTTCGAGTCGGAACGGCAATTTTCGGCCACGTTTCATCAAACCGAACAAGGCGCCGAGGTCTATGTCAAAGGCGCTCCCGAACGCGTTCTCGCCATGTGTCGCGCCGGCGACGAGCGAGCCGAGCAAGAGCGTACCGCCTTAGACATGGCCAAGCGCGGCCTCCGCGTTTTGGCTTTGGCCCACGGAACTGCGCCGGCCGACATTACCTCGGCCGACGTCCCCGGCGAACCGGCCGAGCTGACGTTTCTCGGCTTTGTCGGCATGATGGATCCGCTTCGACCCGGCGTGCGCGACGCGGTCGACGCCTGTCACGCGGCAGGCGTTCAAATCTCGATGGTGACCGGCGATCATGCCGTAACGGCGCTGGCGATCGCCCAAGAGCTGCACCTGGCCGAAGACGAGTCGCAAGTCGTGACCGGCCCCGAACTAGCCGAGGCGACGCCTGACCAGTTGGCCGAGATCATCGAGCGTACGCGCGTCTTCGCTCGGGTCGCTCCGCGGCAAAAACTGCAAATTGTCGAAGCGGCCAAAAACGCGGGGCACTTCGTCGCCGTCACCGGCGACGGGGTCAACGATGCGCCCGCCCTGCGGACCGCCAACATCGGAGTCGCAATGGGCAAAGCCGGCACCGACGTCGCTCGCGAAGCGGCTCAGTTGGTGATTAGCGACGACAATTTCGCCACCATCTTGGCCGGCATCGAAGAAGGGCGAATCGCATACGACAATATTCGCAAAGTCATTTTTCTGTTGCTCTCGACCGGCGCCGCCGAACTGTTGATGGTGATGCTGACCGTGGCCTTCGGTCTGCATCTGCCGTTGCTGCCGGTGCAATTGCTTTGGCTCAATCTGGTCACCAACGGCATTCAAGGCGTGGCGATCGCATTCGAGCCCGGCGAAGGCGACGGTCTCAATCGTCCGCCGCGACCTCCGCAAGAGCGACTCTTCGATCGTTTAATGATCGAGCGCATGATCGTCGCCGTGTTGGTGATGGGGGGGCTCGGCTTCGGCGTCTTCGAGTGGATGGTCAGCCAAGGTTGGAGCGAAGGGCAAGCTCGCAACGTGTTGTTGCTGTTGATGGTTCTGTTCGAGAACTTTCATATCGGCAATTGTCGGTCTGAAAAGAAATCGGCGTTCGCCTTGTCGCCGCTGCGCAGCCCGTTGTTGATGCTCGGCGCAGCAGCCGCGCTGCTGATTCATGTGATTGCGATGTACGTGCCGTGGCTGCAAAGCGTGCTCGGTACCGAACCGGTCTCGCTGCAAACCTGGCTGGTCGTCGCCGGAATCGCCATCTTGATCGTGCCGGCGTTAGAGCTGCACAAATGGACCTGGGCGCTTCGCCAACGCCGCCGCGAGACCCAATCGCAAGCGGCATGATCGATCGCTCAAGCAGCGCGAAAGGGGCGGAAAATTACTAAAATGGAGACGCATCCGGCTTCGCTGAAATCTTGGAAATCGAAGCCGAAACAAGGTTAGGAAACAGGCTCTACTTTATCATGGGTTGTTGGACGTAAGAGCGACCAAGATTAATTCCTCTTCATCTTGACGATATTTCGCTAGGCGTGATCAACGGCGGCGTTCCGGTTATGGTATCTAAGGTCGTTTTTATCGGAACTTCAGCGGCGTTTTAACGGCAAGTCGTAAACGGAGACGCTTCGCACGGATATGTTCCCCCATGCTTCAGCGACTGATTGACCTGCCGCTTGTCGCCGTGTGCGGCATGCTCGTCGCGTGCGAGCGATTGCGCCTTCGTGGGACATGATTTTCGCTTGCTTGTTACGCCCAAATTAGCTTTCGTCCGTTCAACATTTGCCAAGAGGTTTGCCGCGTGTCATTGGATCGCCGTTTCTTTATTCAATCCGCTTCGATGTTGTTCGCCGGCGGCGTCTCGGGTCTGCTAGAGCAAGATCGGTTTGTTCTGGGATCGCCCCAATTTGCGGAGAAACCCTCGTTTCAGCCCCGTGCGCTAATCGCCACTTGGCAGCGCGATCCGACCTCCACGATCACCTTACAGTGGCTGGGAAACAAGGAAGAAGATGGGCGAATTCGAAATCTCTGGTATCGGCAAAGCGGGCACAAAACCTGGCGCGAAACGCCGCATGTCGCCCGCCCCTTTCCTCATACCGATTTGTGGCAATTTCGCGCCGAGTTGACCGATCTGGCGCCCGATGCGACTTATCGAATTCGAGTTGGCCTCGACTCGCCGCAAGAGAGCGTGCGCACCATGCCTGCGAAAGCCAACAACGAAATCAGCTTCGTCTCAGGCGGCGACAGCGGGACCGGCAGCGCCGCGCGACGAACCAATCAGGTCGCCGCGAATCAGTCGCCCCGTTTCGTCTTATTGGGCGGAGATCTCGCCTACGAGAACGGGAAATCGGCGAGCACTTTCTTAAAGTTTATGGATCAATATGCGGAAGACTTGCGTGACGACCACGGGCGTTTGATTCCCCTGGTGGCCTGTATCGGCAATCACGAGACCGATGGTTTCTATGGCAAAACGCGGGCGGAAGCTCCATTTTTTTATGCGATGTTTGACGGCCTGTATCCGGAGACAGGCTATGCGACGCTCGACTTCGGCGACTATCTTTCTCTGGTGCTCACCGATTCGGGGCACACGTCCGCCGTCGCCGGCGAGCAGACCGACTGGCTCCAAAAAACGCTTCAGCAGCGCGAAGACCACCCGAACGTGTTCGTCGTGAATCATGTGCCCATGTATCCTTGCGTGCGAAATTCGGATGGAGAGCTGCACGCTTCAATGCGAAAGCATTGGAGCCCGTTGCTAGAGCGATACAACGTGGATGCGGCCCTAGAACATCACGACCACGCGTTTAAGCGAACGCATCGCATTCAAGATGGCTTGGTCAATGAGCGCGGCATCCTTTACCTCGGCGACGGATCGTGGGGCAAAATTCGGGCGCCAGATAGCCCCGAAGCTCGGCCGTTTCTCGCGAAATCGACCGAATCGTATCATCTCTCGCTCCATCGTCTGCAAGGCGAAGACCGTTTTCATCTCGCGTTATCGGACAAGGGGCGAGTCATGGATGTCGTACACACTCGTAAACAAGGGCGAATGCGCTCGAAATAGAGGGGCCGGCGTAAACGCCCCCAATTCGCACGGCTTGTCTGCGATATTCGCTTCGCAACGAAGTTGGCAGGACCAACTTCGTTGCCGACGCACATCAGCTCAATCGCCAGACTGATCTCTCGGCCGAAGCCTTCCCGAATTCTTCCAGACGACTCTTCGCAATTTCTGCTGCAAGAGTCCCCCCCACTTGCGGCTCTTTCATGCGCGCCGCACGCGGCCCAGCTCTCAGACAGCATTCGGTTAGTCTG
The DNA here is from genome assembly GCA_044439945.1 of Blastopirellula sp. JB062. Taxonomy (GTDB): domain Bacteria; phylum Planctomycetota; class Planctomycetia; order Pirellulales; family Pirellulaceae; genus Blastopirellula. The sequence continues at coordinate 10,635 of JBITAD010000077.1, read as the reverse complement.
TAAGAAAAATATGAATTCATTGAACATTTATGTATTTTATGTGTTGACTGATGAATAGAAAATGCTTAGACTTTACTTGTTGTTTAGTGGCAATCGCCTTATTTGGGAGTGCGTCTGTCGTTGTTGTGACTTGGATTCAGCGCCGAGGATCTTGCCGCTGAGCGGCGGCATATGGAGTTCCTATCTATGGGCGAATTGTCTTTAAGTTGTTTGGTGTTAAGTGATTAGGGTTTGTTGGGCGCCGCGGCAGCGGTCGGAGTAGTTAGCAGGGTATTTCTAAAAAGCGAGAGAAACATGAGCGTAAGAGATTTGATTACGGCGCTAAGCGTCGATTCTCCGCCACGCGACCAACCGACGATCGATCGCATCGCGCCGATCACGATCCGGCGGGCGAGCTTCGACGGTTTAACCTGCTCGCAGTTGTTCGCCGAGCCGACCGATCGCCCTTGGTTAACGCCAGGCGTTTTTTCGCAGCACGAGCCGGCGGTAATCGTCGGCCCGAGCAAATGCATGAAGACTTCGATCTCGATCGATCTCTGTGCGTCTTTGGCGACGGGCCGCTCGTTTTTGGGCAAGTTCGCCGCGGCACGCACGTTTCGTGTCGGCGTGATGAGCGGCGAGAGCAACCGCTACGCGCTGACCGACATGGTGCGCCGGTGGTCAGCCGGGGCCGAGGTCGACTTGAGCGAAGTCGACAATTTGGTTTGGTCGCTCAAGCTGCCCAATCTGACCAGCGCTGCGAGTTTGCATGATTTGCAAGCTTGGATTCGCGAGTATCAATTGGAAGTCGTTTTGCTCGATCCGCTTTATCTGATGGCGCCAGGCGTCAATCCGGCGAATATTTTCGCTATGGGCGCGATACTCAGCCGTTTATCACGCAGTTGTTTAGGTGAGGGGGCGACCCCGATTTTGTGTCACCACACGCGCAAGCGGGTCGACCGTCGCCCCTTGGATCTGACCGACATGGCCGGCGCCGGATGCGCCGAGTTTGCTCGGCAATGGTTGCTGCTCAATCGTCGGCGTCCTTATCAAGCGGGCAGCGGCCGGCATCGTTTGTGGATGACGATCGGCGGCGCCGCCGGTCAAGAAAGTTGGTGGGGCGTCGACATCGAAGAAGGACGGGGCGAAGATTCGGCCGCACGACATTGGCGAACGACGGTGCGCGATCTGCCGTCGCTAGAGCGCGACCCCGAAACGCAAGAGCAACTGCCGCTCGAAGCTCGGCTACGCCGCAAGATACGCGCCGCTTTCGAGAAATTAGGAGAACCGGCCGTGATGAAGACGAGGGTAAAAGAAAACTCGGGTCTGAACGGCGCTCGGTTTCAATCCGCTTGGGACGCCATGATTAAGTCAGGAGAAATCATCGAGACCGAATTAATTCAAACGGGCAAGAACAATCAGGCGACCCAAAACTTTCAACTTGCCCAGACTTAGATGCACGGGACCGCGGGACAACCGACGCACGCGCGCATCCTGTCCCGCGGTCCCGCGTCTTGCCGACCTCGCGCCCATGGCGCAAAAAAAAGACGCCCGAGCGTTGGCGGGCGACTTTTGCGATCGTTGGGTTGTTTGCCGTCGGCTTATCCGCCGGTGATTTTGGTCATCAGCCAGCGGTTGAGATCTTCAAACATGTCGGTCGTCAACTCGTCGTCGCACAGGTATTGGTGCAAGTCGATTTTCATGCCGGCGGTGTGCAGCAATCGCAGATCGTCGCAAAGCTGCGACTCGGGATAGCGACTGCTGTTTTTCAAATGAATCATTAACATCGGCAGCGAGCGGGCGTCGCTTAGGCGAGCCAGCGGCGAGCAACCTTGGGGAAACCCGCCGCCGATCGAAGCGGCGCCGGCGAACAACTCGGGATTGCGAAGCGCCAAGCGCAACGCCATCGCGCCGCCGCCGAGATAACCGGCCAGAAAGATGCGTTGCGAATGAATGTTATATCGTTTTTGGGCGACCCGAACCGTTTGCAGCACGCGGGCGGCGGCAACGTCGATGTCGCGCTGTTTTTGATCCCAGCGAAAGGTCATGCCGGCGGTCGAACCGTCGTGACGCGGCGCTCGCGGCGCGGCGGCGACGTAGTTGCGCGTGCTGGTCAGCGGCATGACGCGGCGCAGTTGCCGTTCGTTATCGCCGGGGCCGTGCAGCCAGACGACAAGCGGATAGGCGTAGCCGGGTTCATAATTTTGCGGCGTAAAGAACTCGACGGCGGAGCGGCGAGTCTGCAGCCGGTCAATTTTGAACTCAAGAATTTGTTGCGCCGCTTCCGTGGCGGCCCCTGGAATAGGAGCGGGAAGTACGTCTTGGCGTTTCATAAGCTTTTGGCGCTGGGCCGTGGGTCTTTGCGGGGGACTGAGGGGGAGAATAATCGCTCGCGGGAAATGACGCAATTGCAGCTACGCCATGACCCTTTCGGCCCCTTTCCAGGTGCGGCGCGTCAATTGCGCCGCCGGGGCCGAATCGTTGTCCGTCCTCGCAACGGTCGATATTATTATCAGCAAAGCGAGATTGAATCAATCTCGCTAGCGGAGAACAATATTCGATTAACCTTCCAGAAGTTTGGTCATCGAAGCGACCAACTCTTTGACGGCGTCGACGCTCTTCTGGAAATCCGCTTTTTCTTGGTCGTCCAGGTCGAGCTCGACAATTTTTTCGACCCCGCCCGACCCCAAAACGACCGGCACGCCGACGTAAAAACCGCCGACTCCATACTCTTTGTCGCAGTAGGCGGCGCAGGGAATCAAGCGTTTTTTGTCTTTGACGATCGCTTCGACCATTTGTGCGGTCGCCGCGGCCGGGGCGTAATAGGCGCTGCCGGTTTTGAGCAAGCCGACGATCTCGGCGCCCCCTTTGCGAGCGCGATCGACGATCGCGTCGAGCTTATCTTGGCTCAGCAAGCGACGGATCGGAATGCCGCCGACCGAAGTGCAGGTCGGCATCGGCACCATCGTATCGCCGTGACCGCCCATCAGCAGCGCCGAGACGTCTTCGACGCTCACGCCCAGTTCCATCGCCAAGAAGGTGCGATACCGGGCCGTGTCGAGCACGCCGGCCTGGCCGAGCACGCGCCCCGGCTCAAAACCGCTGACCTTCATCGCTTGTTGCACCATCGCGTCCAGCGGATTGCTGACGACGATGATGACGCAGTTGGGGCTATGCTTGGCGACTTGCTCGGTCACCGACGAAACGATTTTGGCGTTGGTCGCCAGCAGGTCGTCGCGGCTCATGCCGGGCTTACGCGGCAGACCGGCGGTGATGACGACCACGTCGCTATCTTTGGTGTCGGCGTAATCGTTGGTGCCGACGACGTTGCTGTCGAAACCGACGATCGGCGACGACTGCATCAGATCGAGCGCTTTGCCTTTGGGCATGTCTTCGGTCTGAGGAATATCGAGCAATACGATGTCGCCCAGTTCGGCGGCCGCACACCAATGGGCCGTCGTCGCGCCCACGTTTCCGGCGCCGATAATAGAGATTTTGGCTCGTCGCATGATCGTCTCTCCGTCTAGCATCTGTTGGTCTGGTTCTTCCCGTCGCCGACGCGAACTGGGGATCAACAGGTGAATATCGGCGTCTGACGCGAGAAGTCAAGTAGACGTCGACTTCGCCAGACGGTCGAAGATCGGCTATAATCTTCCTGCGAGCGCCCCGCCGCTCGCTAGGATCACAACATTTTCGCCTTCCATATCGTCGGAGTCGACGCATGATACGTACTGCCGTTTTTTCTTGCGGAGTTTGGATGTTGGCCGCCTTGGCGGCTCAGGCCGCTTCGCCGACCGACTGGCCGCAATTTCGCGGTCCGCAGCAAGACGGCGACGCCGGATCGGCCGAATTGCCGATCGAGTGGGGCGCCCAACAAAACGTCGTTTGGCGCAAACCGATGCCCGGTTTTGGCGCTTCGAGCCCCGTCGTAATCGGCGATCGCATTTACGTCACTTATTACGACGGCTACGGACTGAGCGAAGAGGAGCCGGGCGAAAAGCAAAATTTGAAGCGCCATTTGCGCTGCGTCGATAAAGCCTCGGGCGAGCTCATTTGGGACCAGGCGAACGACGAAAACGCCGATAAAGCGGCCGATTATCGCGGCTTTATCGCGTTGCACGGCTTCGCTTCCAGCACGCCGGTCGTCGACGAGTCGGGCGTTTACGTCTATTACGGCACCGGCGGGGCCGCTCTCTACTCGCACGACGGCAAACGGGTTTGGCAAAAAGTGCTGGGCGAAAAAACGCATGCCTTCGGCACGGCCAACTCGCCGGTGTTGTATGAAGATTTAGTGATCATCAACGGCTTTGTCGAATGCGGCGCGATCGTCGCCTTGGACAAGAAGACGGGGCAAGAACGGTGGCGCTACGATCAGGTCGAGCGTGCCTGGAATACGCCTTGTTTGGTTGCGGTCGACGGCAAGTACGAGTTGGTCTTCAGTTCGGAAGGAACGATTCGAGCGCTTGATCCGGCGACCGGCAAAGAGCTTTGGTTTTGCCAGGGGATCGACGACTATATCTGCCCCAGCGTGATCGCGCACGAAGGGATCGTGTTTGCGATTGGCGCTCGCAAAAGCACGGCCGTGGCGATTCGGGCCGGCGGTCGCGGCGACGTTTCGCAGACGCATCGATTGTGGGAGCAAGGCAAAGGCTCGAACGTCTCGTCGCCGGTTTACTACGACGGCAACCTTTACTGGGCCAGCGAAGGGAAGGGAATCGTCTATTGCGCCGACGCAAAGTCAGGCGAGATTCAATACGAACAACGTTTAGAGCCGCGCCCCGGTCGAATTTACGCCTCGCCGATCGTCGCCCAGGGAAAACTGTATTACGTCAGTCGCGACGCAGGCGCGTATGTGTTGTCGGCGGCGCCCGAGTATAACTTGCTTTCGCACAACGTGATCGCCGACGACGACTCGATTTTTAACGGCAGCCCGGCGATCTCGGGCGACAAAATGTATCTGCGTAGCGACAAGTTTTTGTACTGCATCGCAAAGTGATAGGCCCGTTTACGAGGGAGAGAGCCTGTGGTACTCTTCACCGTTTTAACGTGCATGTTTTGGCATCTTTTAGCGCAATAGGATGAATCATGGCATACGAGGTGACGCTCATCACCGGTGACGGTACCGGTCCGGAATTGGCGGAAGCGGCTCGCAAGTGCGTCGACGCGACCGGCGTCAAAATTAACTGGGATGAGCAAGAAGCTGGCGTCGACATCATGGAAAAGGTCGGCACCCCGCTTCCAGAGTCGGTGATGGAAAGCGTTCGTCGAACGCGTTGTGCGTTGAAAGCGCCGATTACCACGCCGGTCGGCACCGGTTTTCGCAGCATCAACGTCCATTTGCGACAAGAGCTGGGTCTGTACGCCTGCATTCGTCCTTGCAAATACTATCCGGGGGTCCGCAGCTTCTTTAGCGAATTGGACGTCGATCTGGTCATCGTCCGCGAGAACACCGAAGACCTGTACGCCGGCGTCGACTTTGAAGCGGGTAAGCCCGAAACTTCGCAATTGATCGAGTTCATCAACGGCTTGCCGTCGGATAAGAAGATCAAAACCGAAGGCGCCGAGACGGGCGTTTCGATCAAGCCGATGAGCGTCAGCGGCACGCAGCGTATCGTGCGTTGTGCGTTTGACTACGCCAAAAAGAACGGTCGCAAAAAGGTGACCGCCGTTCACAAGGCGAACATCATGAAGTTTTCGGACGGTCTCTATCTGAAGACCGCGACCGAAGTCGCCAAAGAGTATCCCGGCATCGAGTTCGAAGAGCGAATCGTCGACAACATGTGCATGCAGTTGGTGCAAAAGCCGGAACTGTATGACGTGATCGTCTTGCCGAACCTCTACGGCGACATCCTCAGCGACTTGGGCGCCGGCATCGTCGGCGGCTTGGGCATGGCCCCCGGCGCCAACATCGGCCCCGACGGCGCCGTGTTTGAAGCGACTCATGGTTCGGCCCCCAAATACAAAGGGCAGAACAAAGTCAATCCGACCGCGTTGATCTTGTCGGGCATGTTGATGCTGCGACACCTGGGCGAAGTCGACGCGGCCGATCGTCTGGAAAAAGCGGTCGCCGAAGTCATCGCCGAAGGCAAAGACGTGACCTACGACCTGAAGCCGAATCGCGACGATCCGACCGCCGTCGGCACCCAAGAGATGGCTGCCGCCATCTGTGCCAAAATGGGCTAGTCGTCGCTGACGACATGCGCGAACAAAGCAAGCCGTCTCGGTATTACGAGGCGGCTTGCGACGTTTTCTAGAGAGATGCAAAGCCGCTAAGCGCTCGCTTGGGCGAGCGCTGCGGCTCTTTCGCGAAAGCTGGGGTGCAGCCATTTCGCTTGATCAAGCGGAATGTCGGCGGCAACGCTCAGCTTCCGCAACGCCGAGGTTAACAATTCGCCTGCCTGATCGCCGTGGGCAGGGCGCAGGTGTTCGACCGCCCAGGCGTCGGCTTCCAACTCCATTTGTTTCGATTGCCGCGGAGTCAGCCAAAAATAGTAGGCCGACAGCAAGACGGGGCCGGCCAGTTCGAGCAGCGTCGCCGCTAACCCTTCGGCTTCGTACCAGGTCAAAAGGAAATGGCGCCCTGTCAGGACGAGCGTCGCCGGCAAAATAATCGCAAGCAATCGTCGCGCGCCATGCCATCGGCGAAGATGTCCCATTTCGTGAGCGATGACGGCGTCGAGCTCGCTGGGCGATAATGAGTCGAGCAGGGCAGGGGAGATGACCAAATAACGGAACGGGGGCACGCAGCCCAATAGCGCCGCATTGATGATCGAGCCGCCGACAGGCCAAGCCAGCAAATCGGGCAGCGATCGACCATGTTGCGATTGCAACCGCCGAACCAAGTCGGGCGATGCGACCGGCGCAAGTCCCCAGCAACGCCGCAAAAACAGGGGAAACACGACGATCAGTAACAACGAAATCAGGCCGATCGTCGCCATGCCGCTGCGACCGTCCGCTTGTCCTAGACCGCCCCAGTAGGCAGCCGCCGAACCAAGCCAAACCGGTCCGCATGTTAATGGAAGCGACATCCGCAGTTGGTTACCGGCTTGAGCCCAGCCGTTGGATTCGGCCAACATGACAAAGCGAGAAATGATCGCCGGCGCCAAGATCGCCGCTTCGCGCAGAAACGGAAGATCGCCGCCGGGCAATGCGTCGACCAACACGCCCCAGTGGCCGGGCGAAATCATCAGCAGCGAAGTGACGCCCCAGCAAACGTCGACGAAATCGCTTCGCCGGAAAGTTCGCGCAACGCTCCATTGAAACAAGCCGAGCGCCAGGCATACCAGCAGCGAAGCGAGCGGACGACCGACCGGCTCGCCGGAATGAGCGATCAGCACGATCGTGCTGAAGACGAAGATTTGCAGAAACATGAGGAAGCGCCGTTACGAGGGGAAGCTTCCATGATAGTCGCCTCGCGTTCGGCCGGAGAACGAAAAACGCTCGCGCGACGATTAGTGCGGTTATGCCGATCGTAACGGCGCCGCTTGTTTGGTAAGTTGACGGAGAACCAGTGGCGCCCTTGGGCTAAGCGAGTTGAACGATGATGGAACCAAATGCTTTTGCGCCCGACGCGCCCCGCTTCGTGCGGCATCTGCTCGATTCGTATCGACGCTGGGTCGGGACGGAGTTGATCGAGCGGAGCGGCGATGAACGCGCTGATCTCGTGCGTCTGTTCGGCGTGCCGTTTACGGTCGTTTCGCATGACGCACAAACCGATCCGATATTCAAGTTCGGCAATCAAACGGCGCTCGACTTGTGGGAAATCGATCTGCCCGCTTTTCTGCAGATGCCGTCGCGTTTGACGGCCGAACCGATGCACCGCGACGAGCGCGCGCGACTGTTGCAACGAACGGAAAGAGACGGGTACGTCGACGATTATCGCGGTGTCCGAATTTCGAGTCGCGGCCGTCGTTTTTGGATTGATCAGGCGACGATTTGGAACATCGTCGATGACGCCGACGCCTATCTCGGTCAAGCGGCGACGTTCGATCGGTGGACGTTTTTGAAAGAGGGCGAGACGCCGCAGGCTGGCGAAGCCGTTTGAGTCGTTATCCCGAGATCGTTACGTTGGGCGATTCTTGTTTGGGCAGCGATTGAGGCGCTGATTTTTTCGGCGATTTCGGTTCTTCCGGCGGCGGCTCTTGGGGCTTCTCTTTCGCAGGCGGTTTCTTTTCAGTCTCGACCGGTTCCTTGTAGTCGACTAGATCGGCCTCGGGTTGTTTTTCATCGGTTGCCCCTTCGTCTTCGGCGGGGTTCGCATCCGCAATCTGTTCGCTGCGACGAAAGTCAAACGGCGCGTCGTACTCGACCGGAATCGGGCTCGCCTTTTTTCGGCGAAACGGGTTTGGCAACCCGATTTTGGTACCGGCAAATTGGGCTCGATCGTAGATGTTGCCGCCTTGAAACGGACCGGCGCCCAGCAGCCAAGTGTCGCGTGCGGTTCCCATCGATTGAGCGATGCCCGACTGCCAGATCGGTTGCCGCGATTCGCGGTGATAAGCGAAGAGGGCGATTTTTGCGCCGCCGATCGTATTGCTTTTTTTGGCGAACGCGATTTCAGGAATCGTCGGAATCGGCGGGGCGGTCGGAAAAAGGGCCGCGGCGGAACTGACGGCATTGTTTGAGGGAATGCCGTAGGTGACGGCGTGTCCTTCGGTGCCGAGGGCGCCAACCCGCGCTTCGACCACGTAATCGGCGTCGTCCGCTTTGTCTTGCAGCAGGCAGCCGGCGGCGTTCATTTGCTGGCGTAGCGAACTGGTGATGTACTCGGCGTTGACGAAACCCGCGCCTTTAACGTTTTGCAGATAACGCGGATCGAGATAAACCTTTTCGTCGCGCAGCGGCTGAAAATCGATGGCGGAAATCGCCTCGTCGACAGCGTGCGAACTGACCAGTTGCTCAGTCAGCGTTCGTTTTGAAGTCGTTCCGCAACCGACTGCGATCAGCAAGCCGGCCGCGAACGCGCCACGACAAGTTGCGGCGAAATTGGGAAAGCTGGCGGCCATTGCGAAGCGTGAGTCATAGGTGGATGGAGGGAAGCGAGGTAGGATACGTTCGGCGGGAAAATAATTGCATATGTCGATGCGAAACCGCGTCTTCAGGACGAACTATAAGAAACGGGGGCGATCGACGAAACGTCAATTCCGACCGATATCACGCGAAATTGACTTGGTTCCTCGCCGCCGAATGCCTGTCGCTCGCCGCCCATCGGACATATAATGGGGCTTTTGCCGATAAAACGCTCCTTCAGCCCTAGTAAGTGCCGACCACGTGGCGACCGTCTCCGCTGAATCGAAATGGCTCCCCTACTTTCAGCTTTTTCGGCTGCCGAATTTATTTACGGCTTGGGCCGATATTCTGGCAGGGTATTTGGTCGTGTCGCAATTTGCCGACGATTCGGCCAGTTTGCGTCCGTGGCCCCTGTTTTTGTGCCTGCTAGCAGCTTCGAGCTTGATTTATTCGGCCGGCATGGCGCTGAACGACTATTATGATCTCGAGCAAGATCGTCGCGAGCGCCCCGAGCGGCCGATTCCATCAGGGCGGATCTCGCCTCGGCTGGTCGCTTGGCTGGGGTACCAGTTTTTGCTGGTCGGGGTCGTGCTAGCGACGATCGGCGGTTATTTATATTCCGATTTCGCCGCGTTGCCGTGGCGCGGCGGGGCGATCGCGGTCGCGTTGGTCGTCTCAGTCTTGCTGTATGACGCGGCGTTAAAATCGACGATATTTGGCGCCGTTGCGATGGGCGCGTGCCGATTTTTCAATTTATTGCTGGGGATGAGCTTGGCTCGCAACCTTGCCGGCGACGGCGACTTGTTGCTCGTCGGATACGATATGGGGCAACTTGCTTTTGCCGGCGGAATCGGCGTCTACGTCGCCGGCATCACCTGGTTCGCCCGAACCGAAGCGGTCGAAAGCTCGCGGGGGATGTTGATTTTCGGATTTGTCGTTTTGACGCTAGGCTTGGCGGCGTTCGTCGCTTCGCCGCTATTGGGGTCAGAGGTGGTGCGGTTGCGCTGGATGCCGCCGTACGGCTGGTGCGGCTTGATGGCGCTGTTAGCGATTTCGATCGTTCGCCGCTGCGTCATCGCCATTGCCGATCCTTCTCCCCGCAATGTACAAGTGGCGGTCAAACAGGCCTTGTTGTCGTTGATTACGCTGAATGCCGGCATGGTCTTGGCCGTTTGCGGGGCGTTTTGGGCGGTGATTATCGTGTTGCTCGTGGCGCCCAAGCTGTGGTTGGGAAGATGGGTCTATTCGACGTAAACTTGATTTCAGACGCCTGCCGTTAGAGTTCGGCGGGAGAAACGTCGATGCGATGCAAATGAGATAAGCATGCGGATTGGCTATAATACGAACGGCTTCGCCCATCACGACCCGCTCGACGCGGTCGACGTGCTCGCCGATTTGGGGTACGAGAGCGTCGCATTGACGATCGACCACGGCACGCTGACTCCCTTCGGCAATACCTACATGGCCGATCAGCAGGCCGATCATTTGGCGGGCTTGCTTGCCGAAAAAAACATGACGTGCGTCATTGAATCGGGCGCGCGTTTTCTGCTTGATCCGAAACAAAAGCATGAGCCGACGTTCGTCTCTGAGGCGCGGCATCGTCGCCAGCGGCGATAAGTTACCCATGACCAGTGTGTCAGGAATTTC
>JBITAD010000076.1:0-4491 GCA_044439945.1 Blastopirellula sp. JB062 | reverse complement strand
GCCGAGCTTTGCGGCCAAGCTGGCGATGGGCGAAATGGCCGACGACTTGCTCTTCGCCAGCGCCAACGTGACGCCCTCTCGACTGTTGGAAACGGACTATTCTTTTCGCGATCCTGAGCTAGAAGGGGCGCTGCGACGAATTCTAGGTCGTTAAAGCCGCAACAAAGCTGGTATGAAACCAAACGATATACAGACGATTTCGCCGATACGCATTGATCGATCGAATCAAGCCCCGGTGCGTGCCAAGCGCGACTACGTCCTCTATTGGATGATCGCCAACCGAAGGCGGCGTTGGAACTTCAGCCTTCAGCGGGCCGTCGACTGGGCTGAACATCTTCAGAAACCGCTCGTCATTTTTGAACCGTTACGAGTCGACTACCGCTGGGCGAGCCGGCGAATGCATCGCTTCGCTCTCGAGGGCATGCGAGACAACGCCGCCGCTTTCCGGCGCACACGCGCCCTCTATTACCCCTATGTAGAGCCGCAAAAAAAAGACTCGGCCGGACTAATGGCTGCCTTAGCGGCCCAATCGTGCGTGATCATCACCGACGATTTCCCTTGCTTCTTTCTTCCCCGCATGGTTCAAGCGGTCGCGAGCCAAGTTGACGTGGCCGTCGAATCAGTCGACTCCAACGGCTTGTTACCTCTGAGAGCGGCCGACCGTACCTTTACCGTCGCACACAGTTTTCGGCGTTTTCTGCAGAATCATCTCCGCGATTATCTCTTAGATTTCCCTGAGGAAGACGCATTGTCGGCCGCCAAAATTCCGCAGGCGGCCGTCAGTTTAGTCGCCGACGTTCAAGCGACTTATCCTCCCCCTTCTAAGTCATTATTGCAATGCGAGGCGGCTGCGATCGCCGAATTGCCGATAGACGCCGACGTGGATCAAGCGGCGTTTGAGGGGGGAAGTCGAGCAGCGGAAACCGCATTGAATACGTTTCTATCAAATCGACTAAATCGATACGCGGAAGAACGAAATTCGCCGGAAGCGGACGTCGCTAGCGGGCTTTCGCCTTATCTCCACTTCGGCCATATCTCTACGCATGACGTCTTCGCTCAACTGACGGAACAAGAGTCTTGGAACGTTTCGATGCTTGAGCGGAGAGCGACCGGATCTCGCGACGGCTGGTGGAACATGTCTCCGGCGGCCGAAAGTTTTCTCGATGAATTAATCACCTGGCGCGAAATGGGATACAACATGTGCGCCCGGGAAAACGATTACGATCGATACGAATCCTTGCCCGATTGGGCGCGGGAAACGATTGATGAGCATCGGTCAGACCGACGGCCTTATCTGTACGAATTGTCTGAACTTGAACAAGCGAAAACGCACGACCTGCTATGGAACGCCTCCCAAACGCAACTGGTCGTCGAGGGGAGAATGCACAACTATCTACGGATGCTGTGGGGGAAGAAAATCTATGAATGGTCACCATCGCCTGAAGCGGCGCTTGAAGCGATGATTCGTCTTAACAATCGGTACGCTGTCGACGGTCGCGATCCTAATTCGTACAGCGGCATCTTCTGGTGTTTGGGGCGGTATGATCGCGCCTGGGGACCGCAGCGTAAAATCTTCGGCAAAATTCGCTACATGAGCAGCGAAAATACGGCCAAGAAAGTTCCCGTGAAGCGTTATATTGCGACCTATTCTCCTGATCGTTTTTTGCGTTAATCTCCTTACGCTCGGCCAAGCGATTCAGATTGTCGGCGATCCGTTCTCCCCAGACGATTTCGCTGAGGTAAGATAAAGAAACTTTGCCGGGCACTCGCCACGATTCCCCTCGCCCCCAGATCGACCGCCATGATATTGCGCTCGCTTCTAACGATTTTCATTTGCCTCGTTCTCCCCAGTTTGAGCTTCGGCGAGGAGACAGCATTTCCTCGATATGGGTTGTTGCCCAAAACCGAAATCGGCGCACTCCGATTTCTTGAGCGACATCCAGAAGCGGATGGTCGCGGGGTCGTCGTCGCCGTTTTCGACACCGGCGTCGACCCTGGCGCGGTCGGTTTACAGACGACGCCTGACGGGCGCCCCAAGATTATCGACATGGTCGACGCATCAGGAAGCGGCGATGTCGATACGTCGACCAGACGCAAATTCGAGGATGAGGAAAAGCGCATTTTGATCGGACTGACCGGTCGCAAACTAACCATACCGAAAAAATGGAATCCGCCCAACGGCGAATACCATGTCGGCATGAAAGCAGGCTACGAACTTTTTCCGGGCGGTCTCGTCCAACGCTTAAAATCAGAACGTAAGAAAGAGTGGGACGAGCACTTCCGCCAAGTTCAGGCGCAAGTCAATGACGAAATCGCCGCCTTCGAAAAAGCCCACCCGCAGCCTAACGAAAAAGAACAAAAGCGTCTGCAAGAACTGAAAACCCGTCAAAAAGAACTCGACAAAGCGCACGCCAGTTGGAGAGACCCTGGCCCGATCTATGACTGCGTCGTATTTTACGACGGCAAACGATGGCAGGCCGCCGTCGACGCCGATGAAGACGGCGACTTGAACGACGAAAAATTGCTAACGAATTATCGAGTTCAACGTCAATACGCCACCTTTGACGAAGAAGGCTTGCTCAACTATGCCGTCAACATATACGACGACGGCGAGTTATTGTCGATCGTGACTGATTGCGGCACGCACGGCACGCATGTCGCAGGCATCATCGCCGCGCATCACCCGGATCATCCCGAGCAAAACGGCATTGCGCCCGGCGCCCAAATCGTCTCGGTGAAAATCGGAGACACGCGCGTCGGCTCAAACTCGCTTGGCACCGGAGAAACGCGAGGCATTATCGCCGCGATCGAAAACAAGTGCGATCTGATCAACATGAGCTACGGCGGGGCAACGCCCATTCCAAACGTCGGACCGTTAACCGAACTGCATAACGAAATCGTCAATAAGCACGGGATCATCTTCGTTTCCAGCGCTGGTAACGACGGCCCCGCGCTCTCGACGGTCATTGCGCCGGGCGGCACGACCTCGTCGATCATCGGGGTCGGCGCGTACGTTTCGCCCGAATTGGCTGAAGTCAGTTATTCTCTCCGCGACAAGCTAGAAGAACTGCCGTACACCTGGAGCTCGCGCGGGCCGACGGTCGACGGCGATTTGGGCGTCGACATCTGCGCCCCCGGCGGTGCGATCGCTCCCGTTTCGCAGTGGGCGCTTACGCCTAAACAATTGATGAACGGCACTTCGATGTCTTCGCCCAACGCATGCGGCGGCTTGGCCTTGATCGTCTCGGCGCTGAAGCAAGCGAAAGTTCCGTATTCGCCCGCGTTGGTGAAGCGCGCGATCCAAAATTCGGCGCGAGCGTTGCAAGACGGAAGTCCCTTCGCCGCGGGACAAGGCCTGCTGCAAGTTGACGAAGCCTTCAATTGGCTCACCCAACATGCCGAACAAACCGACGAACGGTTGCGGTACGAAGTGAAAGTCGTTTCGCATCGCAACGCCCGTGGAATCTATCTGCGCGAAGAGAGCGATCTGGTCATGCCGACGCAAGCGAAGATCGAAGTGCAGCCCCTTTTTCCGGAAGAAGTCTCAAGCGCCGACAAGTCGTTACTGGAACAGAAAGTTCGCCTGCTTTGCGACGCTGACTGGGTCAAAACGCCGGAAATTTTCTTTCTCGCGCATGGCGGCCGCGAGTTTGAGATCGAAGTCGATCCGACGTCGCTTCTTCCCGGGGCCCACTTCGCTGAAATACGGGGAATTGACGCCGATCATCCCGAATCTGGTCCGTTGTTCCGAATCCCCATTACCGTCACGCAAACAATTTCCGCCAAAGCGAAACCGAGTTGGAAAGAGAAATTGGAATCTACGGCGGGGCAAATCGAACGTCGTTTTTTCCTCGCGCCGCAAGGCGCGACTTGGGCCGACTTGAGAATCACGGCCGGCGATTTCTCAGGCTCGCGTTTGATGATCGCACACACCAAACAATTGCTGCCGCAAGAGGATAGCCGCGACCAAGAGAAACGGACTTATTTGCGGTTCGTCTCTGGAGAAGAAAAAATCATCAGTTTTCCGATCGTCGCCGGGCGTACGCTCGAAGTTTGTTTAGCCCAATATTGGAACAGTTTGGGAGACGCTCAATTTGATTGCCAACTGACGTTTCATTCGTTGACGCCCAACGATCAAGAAATCGTTTTCGACGGCGTTGACTATGCGAAACGGATCGAAGTGGTCGACGCGTTCGGCCTTGAATATCTCGCCCCCAAGGCCGAGCTATCGACTTGGCGGCGGCTTGTTGAACCTCAAAAAGCCGAAATCACGCCGCTCTCGCTCGAGCGCGATCTCTTGCCGAAGCAGCGTCGCAACTACGGCCTGACGCTGACCTACGAGGTTTCGATGCCTGAAGAGGGAACCGTCAGTCCAAGACCGACAATCATGTCAGACGACTTCGCATTTGAAATTTGGTCGGGTCGCATGTGGATGATTTATGATCAAAACAAGCGGCAAATGGGGGTCGGCGTTTCTGGCCGATCGACGAA
>JBITAD010000075.1:0-4506 GCA_044439945.1 Blastopirellula sp. JB062 | reverse complement strand
CCGGGGACGCAAAGCAGATCGCCCCCTTCGCCTTCGCTGCCGAGCGTATAAGAGAGAAAACCTTGCGTTTCGGAGCCGGCCCCCAAAATAACGGCTCCGGCGCCGTCGCCAAAGAGCGGGTAAGTGCGTTTATCGTCTGGATTCGCGATGCGCGAAAGAAGATCGGCGCCAACGACCAATGCGCGACGGCTCGTTCCGCTGCGGACAAACTGCGAGGCCGTAATCAACGCATACATAAAACCGGCGCATGCGGCGCTGACGTCCATCGCCGCACAGCGGATTGCCAGCCGATCTTGCAGGATGCACGCGGTCGAGGGGGTCGGCATATCCGGGGTGAACGTGCCGACCACGATCAAATCGATTTCGTCCGCCGTGATTCCGGCGTTTTCGATCGCGGCGCTGGCGGCGGCGTAGGCCATGTGGCTGGTCGCCATTGTCGGCGGCGCATGGCGACGCTCGCGGATTCCGGTGCGTTGGATGATCCAGTCGGGATCGCAGCCGAGAGACGACAAGTCTTCGTTCTTGACGATATTTTCAGGCACAAAGCTGCCGACGCCGAGGACTTGAACGCCGAGAAGCTGTCGCAAGGGACTGCGATTGGAGAGTTGTGAAACGGACTGCCCATCAACGGCAGTCGAGCTAGCCGACGGCATGTAGGAGAAATTCCTCAAGAGGTGGCAAACTTCTGGCGCGAATTACCAGTATAACAAGCTTCGTTTACTTTTCCCACTTGCATGCGACTGGTTGTTGGGGCGCGATATTCCGCCTAAAATCTCACGCCAGCAATCGCGAGGCAGTTAACCAAAACGTCGTCATGATCGAACTTCCCCCGGAATTGGAGTCGGAGCCCGTCTCCTGGACGCGGCGCCACTTACTCGACCTCGAGAGTCTCTCGCCTGCCGAGATTACCACCGCTCTTGACGTCTCTCAGCGTTTTAAAGACGCGACGAGCGACTGTAAGGTAAAGTTGCCGACCTTAGCGGGCATCACGTCGGTTAATCTTTTCTTTGAGGATTCGACTCGCACGCGAACCAGTTTTTCGCTCGCGGCTCGCCGACTGGGCGCCGACTGCATCGAATTTTCGGCCGCCAGCAGCAGCGTCTCGAAGGGAGAGACCTTGCTGGATACCGCCAAGACGATCGAATCGATGCAGGTAGACGCGATGGTCATCCGGCATCGTTCGCCGGGCGCACCGCAGATGTTGGCGAAAAATCTCGATTGCTGCGTCATCAATGCCGGCGACGGCCCCCACGAACATCCCACCCAAGGCTTGCTTGATATTCTGACCATTCGTCAGCATCGCGGAACAATCGCAGGGCTGACCGTCGCGCTGGTCGGCGATATTGCGCATAGTCGTACCGCCAGGTCCAATATTTGGGGGCTCAAAAAGCTGGGCGCCCATGTGATTGTTTGCGGCCCGTCGACCCTTGTCTCAAAGCGGTGGGAAAAATTGGGAGTCGAGGTCTCGCACAATCTGGATGACATCGTCGCCCGTTGCGACGTGTTGAATCTGTTGCGAATCCAGTTCGAGCGGCAGTATACGCGCCCATTTCCTTCGGTCCGCGAGTACGCGTTGCTGTATGCGATGAATCGCGAGCGGATGCAGCGGGCGAAAGAAAACATCTTGATCATGGCGCCCGGCCCGATCAATCGCGGGGTCGAAGTGACGCCGGAAGTCGCGGACGGTTCGCAATCGGTCATTTTGCATCAAGTGAATAACGGCTTGGCGGTGCGGATGGCCGCGCTGTATCTGGTTACCAAAGCGCCACGGTAAATACGCACATGTCGACGATCTTGATTAAAAACGGCCGCCTGATCGATCCGAGTCAGCAAATCGATCGCGCAGCCGACGTTTTGATAACCGATGGGGTCGTCTCGGCGATTGACGCCGAACATGCGACCGCCGACCAGGTCATCGACGCCTCGGGCAAGATCGTCGCGCCCGGTTTGATTGACATGCACGTGCAACTGCGCGAGCCAGGTTGGGAAGAAGACGAGACGATCGCCAGCGGCGCGGCGGCGGCGGTCGCCGGCGGATTTACGTCGATCGCTTGCATCCCCAATACCGAACCGCCGCTCGATTCGCCTGCAAGTATCGAGTACGTGCGGCACAAGGCGGCTCGGGCCGACAAATGCAACGTCTTTGTCATCGCCTGCGTTAGCAGCGGTCGCAAGGGTGAACAGTTGTCGGAAATCGGCACCCTAGTCGAGGCGGGCGCAGTCGGCTTTAGCGACGCGTCGCGCGCGATTACCAATCCGGAATTGCTGCGCCGCGCTCTCGAATATACGCAAATGTTCGACAAGCCGGTGCTCAACCGGCCGGAACTGATTGAACTGACGCACAACGGCGTCATGCATGACGGCATGGTTTCGCTCGTGTTAGGGCTCGCTCCGATTCCGGCCGAAGCGGAAGACGTGATGGCGGCTCGCGACATTCGTCTATGCGAAACGACCGGCGGGCGACTGCACTTGATGAGCGTTTCTTCAAGCGGCACCGTCGAAATCTTGCGCCGGGCCAAGTCGCGCGGCGTGCGAGCGACCGCCGAGATCCATCCTGGACACTTTTCGCTGAGCGACGAAGCGCTGCGCACTTTTGATCCGAACTGCAAAGTCAATCCGCCGCTTCGTTCACTCGATCACGTTAACGCATGCATCGCCGGATTAAAGGATGGCACGATCGACGTGATATCGAGCGGGCATGCGCCGCGAGCTTCGCAAAAAAAGATGTACGAAATGACCGATGCGCCGTTCGGCATGGTCGCGCTCGAGACGACGCTCGGGCTAACGGCGACCAAATTGGTGCGGCCAGGACATTTGACGTGGAGTCAGGCGATCGACAAGCTAAGTACGACCCCGGCACGCATTCTGGGCATTGCGAAAGGAACTTTGTCAGTGGGCGCCGATGCCGACGTTACGATTATCGATCCTGATTTGCAGTGGACGGTGGATACGTCGCAATATTTATCGCACAGTTCCAATTGTCCGTTCAACGGATGGCAATTGACGGGCAAAGCGACTCATGTGATTGTCGGCGGTCTCATTAAGTAGCCGAGAGCGACGAAAAAAGCTTACTTGTTCGGGTCGATCTGTTCGTCATGACGACGTAGAATTCCGCGCAGGCTTCTTTTCTGATGCGGATACGACCATGGCTTTGATCATTGACGGCTACAACTTGCTCTATGCGGCCGGCGTGGTCAGCTCGCTCGACGGCAGCGGTTCGTTCGAGCAAGATCGGCTGATGCTGTTAGAACTGATTCGTTCGGTCGTCGATGATCAGGAGATTCGCCAAACGGTCGTCGTGTTCGACTCGGCTAAGGCGCCCCCCGGTTTGCCGCGGACGGTGCGCTATCACGATATCGTGGTTCACTTCGCATCAGAGTATGCGGACGCCGATGAGATGATTGAAGAATTGATCGAGCGTCACGCGGCGCCGCGCCGTTTGACCGTCGTTTCTAGCGATCATCGTATTCAGCGGGCCGCTCGTCGTCGGAAAGCGACCGCAATGGATAGCGGGCCGTGGATTAGTTTGATGCGGCGAAAGCGTCAGGCGAAGCAATCTGCGGCCGATCTGCCGACCAAGCCGCTGGCGCCCCCGTCCGACTCGGAAGTGGCGCGTTGGCTGCGCGAGTTTTCGGGCGTCGATGTTGAGAAAATCGCCCGAGAGCTAAAGCCGTTGCCCAAGGCTAAGACGCCTGACCAAACGTCTTCTCAGCAGCCGGATTCGATTCGCGCGACTCCAAAAGAGGGAAATGACGAGAAGCCGACAGCCGAGAATCCTTTTCCCAAGGGGTTTGAAGACGACATTCGGCAGTTGGGGGAACAGTTGGGAGATTCGATTTTTCCTGCCGACTATCTTGATCAGATTGCCCGCGAATTTCTGGAGGATGACGACGGTCGTTCCCAATAGTAATGTCGCTTGCCGCCGGTCGCTTTGCCTGGGCTAATCGTGCGCGGTCGCCTGATCCGTAAAAACCGATCTAACCGGCATAGTTGCTCAAACCGCACGTTTTTCCCAGGCGTTGCATTTTAGCCACATGGGACACCGATCCCATACTCTGTAACCGACACGTACCTTCCCTCTCGCGTCCGTTGGAGATCCTGCACGTGGCTAAAGCCCAAACACGTAAATCGACCCCACGTAAGACCGCTGCGAAAAAAACTGCTCCCGTGAAGAAAGCTGAATCGAAGCGAAGCACGAAAGCAGCCGCCCCCAAAAAGCGGACTGAAAGAAAAACTGCGAGTAAGGAAGAAGAAGTTCTCGCGAAAGCCGCCGCTAATAACGAGGTGACGATCGATCGCCGCCGCAAGGAAGAGCCGGCTCCGGTCGAGCGAAGAGCCAAAGTCGCGCGTCGTCGTCAGATCGATCCGACGACTTGCGAACGCGACTATAACAACGAAGAAATCGAATTCATGCAGGCGTTAGACGCTTATAAGCGGACGAGCGGCCGCATGTTTCCGACTTGCAGCGAAGTGCTAGAAGTGCTGAAAGGACTTGGCTATCAAAAA
>JBITAD010000074.1:0-4507 GCA_044439945.1 Blastopirellula sp. JB062 | reverse complement strand
GTAAATGTCGCTTTGCGATCATTGTAAGCGCGCTGATCGCAAGGCGATTTTTTTTTCGTCACCGTTCAACCTTGCTCCAGCCAATTCGCTTGATCTCAAAATACAAAGTTGCCGCTTAAATCGCAACACAACCGCATTCGATCGTTACAGCGAATTCGTTTACAATAGCGTCGCCATGGTTAGATAGAAAATGGTTGCGACGACCGCGATGCAGATTGCGTACGGCATTTGGGTGACGACGTGATCCATATGATCCGAGCCGGAACCGAACGAGGCTAAACTGGTCGTATCGGAGATAGGCGAACAGTGATCGCCGAAAAGCGCGCCCCCGGTCAACGCGCCGATCGCCAACAAGACCCCGCCCGAAACGACATCTCCAGACAGCGCCATCGCCAAAGGCAAAACCAGCGGAGTCATGATCGCATAAGTCCCCCACGAAGTGCCGGTGAAGAACGAAATGATCGCCGCCGCAATAAAAGTCAGCGCCGGCAAAAAGCTGGCCGTCATCCAAGGAGACACGATCGAAAGCACGAATTGCGGCGCCCCCAACGACTTCGATACATGATTGATGCAATAAGCGGCGGCCAAAATCAAAACGGCTGGCAACACCGCTTTAATCCCGCTCACCCCGACTTGCATCGCATCTTGGACGCTCTCAAAGTGCTTGCCGATCGCCATCGCCGCAACCATGTACATGATGGCCGCAAGAAACGCTTCAAGGATCATCGTCGTCTGCAAAAACCAAAACGTACCGGCCGCAATGCCCACGACCAGAAGATTAGGAATTAGAAAAAAGAAGACGAGATTCGAGGATCCGCTGTCGCTCGGGCGAATCAGTTCAAACTCTTTTCCGCTAAGCGGCACGGCGCCGTCACGCAGCACTTTTCCCGTCTCTTCCGCGCGACGCACGGCTTTGCGCATCGGTCCGAAATTCGGCAATAATTGAAAAGCGAATAACCCGGCCGCGATCACGGCCAGCCAACCGTACGCGTTGTATGGGATCGATTGAATAAAAACGGTCATCCCCATTTCGACCGAATCAATCGGACCGAACCCTTGCAATAACGCTACGATATACACCGCCCAACCGCTGATAGGAATCAACGTGCAGACCGGCGCGCTGCCCGAGTCTAACAAATAGGCGAGCATCTCGCGGGGAATGCGATGCCGGTCCGTAATCGGCCTGACGATCGGGCCGCTGAAGATCGGACTAAAGTAGTCGCTAAAAAAAACGCAAATCCCCAACAACCAAGCGAACCCTAGCGCGCTGCGCTGCGTGTGAACGCGTTTCAGCGCCCATTCGGTAAACGCGGCGATTACTCCCGCCCTCACGTACAGCGCAATCAATACGCCGACGCACAACTCGATCAGCATCACCCAGACGAAATCTTTATCGCTTAACGAATCGCGAAATAACAGCGCCAACCCGGTAGCCGGGTCATAGCCAATCAGCATGACGCCGGCGACGCATCCGGCAAGCAGCGAAAAAACGGCGTCGCGCGTTACAAACGCCAGGCACATGGCGAGCGCCACCGGCAGCAACGACAACGCCCCCGCGTTCATTTCAATATCCATGGACCTGGCCAGCTCTTGATTCTCTAGTCGGAAATGAACGCGACGCGCGCCTCGCTCATTGCAATCGGATTGACGTCCAATTCGTATTTCAACGCGTCGGCCTCGCTCTTGGTCAGGCCAGCGCGTTTTGCAGTTGCTCGCTCGTGCAATTCTCTAGCCCATATCGCCGCAGCGTTCTGGCCGACTCGGCCAGATAATCTCGCTGCATCAAGATCGAGATGATATGAATCAACGAAGTCATGCTAGTTACGTCGACTCCCAACTGATCTCCCAAGCGTTTCATAAAGACCAAGCCGAAACCGACGTCTTCCTGGAAATACCGATTGTCTAATTGATCTTGGGCTTTAATGCCTGCGAAACCAGGCGCTAAGGCGTATCCCTCGCTATAGTCCGCCGAAGTCATATACCCTTGCGAACATCCCAAGGTCGGATCGTCTAACACTTCAAAGCCGAGCGCGCGACCGATCGCGATCCGCTCGCGGTCAATCGCCTCCATCAATCGTCCAACCGCCGGCGTGACTCCATGTTCGTAAAAGAAAAAGTCGCCGCCGGTTCGTTCGATCAACGCCGCATTCAGCAAGGTGACGCTAGGGTGAATGACCGGATTGCCGTTCTGCAGGCTGGTTTGCAAAACGTTGGCCGCAGGCGTAATAAACGGATAAACGTCCCGAACTTTGTCGATGACCAACGAGCTTTGGCCGGCCGGCAACGCGGCCAGTAAAACGCCGTCCTTCAGCTTTAAGAAGACCTTGATCTTCCCCGGTTCGACCACGCGCACCGCATAAGGAAGCGTAGACGTTTCGGCGACGATCACTTGCCGGTCATGCAGTTTATCGCCGGCGACATGCGCAAACTCGAGCGCTCCGCCGCACGAACTGGGGCAAACGATCACGACCTGCCCCGGTTTCAGATAAGGGCGGCATGCCTGGGCGAACGGTTCGGTGCTGTATGCAGGCCCAATCAGCAAGATCAGTTCGGCGTCTTCCATCGCCGCGGCGACGTCGTGCCCGGCGTAGACGATCGAAGCGAACCCTTCCAGGTCTCCTTCGCTATGAATGCCGCCGTCGCGCTGGATCGCTTCTATATTCGCCGCATACTCAGAAAAATCAAACAGTTTGACCGCATGACCATGTTGCGCAAAGTCAAACGCCGCGGCGCACCCGCCGTTGCCCGAACCCATGATGGTTACATTCACCGATAACTACTTTCAAAACGCGTGAGAAACAATTGACTCGACTTGATTTAATGAAGACGAAAAGCGTATTACCTCGACGTTTGCGTCGTTAGGGACGCGACCGCTTGCGATACGCCAAGGGGCTCTCCCCAAAATTCTGTTGAAAACTGCGACACAAATGGGCGCCGGTCGAAAACCCGCACGAGACGGCGATCTCTTCGACCGACATGTCGGTGTTCGACAATTGCCATAGCGCTTTCTCGAAGCGCGACTTCCGAATTTCCTGTCCTAACGAATGTCCGACAGCCGCTTGAAATTGCTGCTCTAAAGATCGCCGCGATACGGCCAAATGCTTGACGACGTCGATGACCCGAATTCCGACGCATGCGTTTTCGCGGATATATCGAATCGCCCGCACGATTACAGGATTATCTTGCGTTAAAAAATCGGTCGATTGACGGGTAACGACATGCAACGGATCGATCAAGATCGGCTCTTTGGGCGCCGGATTGCCGTTCATCATTTCCTCAAGCAGTTCGGCGGCGGCGTAACCATGACGTTTTGAGGCGAGGGCGACGCCCGACAGCGGCGGACTCGAAATCGAGCTCAGCAAATCGTCGTCGTCGCAAGTCACGACCGCCAAATCGTCAGGTATTCGTATGCCGAGAAAATAGCACCATTCGCTGAGCAAGCGTCCTTGTCGACCGTCAGGCGTCACGACGCCGGTGTGGGGACGCAACGTTTTGATCCAGGCCTGAATATGATTTTGCTGTTCTTCCCAATCGAGGTCGTACCAAACTTGCGCACTTCTCTTCCAAAACAGATCGCATCCGATTCTTTGCTCTTGCAGCAACGCCTTGATCAGCTTGACCCGCTCTTGCGAATACTCAGGATGCGGCGGATTGAAACAGGCGAAATGCTCGAGATGCAGTGATTGCAAATGCTCGACCACCATCTTCGCCCGCGACTGATTGTTGGTGGCGACGGTCGCCAGACGATCGACGTAGCGCCCTTTGACGATCGCCTCGAGATCGACGACGGGAATCCCGTATGCCAAACACTCTTTGCGAAACTCCTTGGTCAAAAAGCGGGTCAAGATGCCGTGACCGCGCCAGCCGGGCGGCAGTTCGATTCTTCCGCCGCGATTACGCGGCGCGCAGAGCAAACGCCACCGCCCCTGACGCCGCGCATACTCGGCGATTCCCTCGATGGCCTTCAAGCTCCAAGTTCCTTCGGGGTCGAACAATATCGCGACTAAACGATCTTCTCGCTGAAGCTCAGTCGGATTATCGGTTGAGGAGATCGGCATCGTTATTCCGCACGATTTCGGGACGTTCGCCTAGTTTGCGGTCAGTTTCACCCTATTTCGACCTGCGCAATTAAACAATAAAAAAACGCAACCCGCTACCTTGCGATGCGCTTTTTGCCAATAATTTTGCGCACTCCGCCATTGAGCCCGCTGACGGAATGAAATTATTATTGAAAAATCGCTTGTCGATTCTTCGACATGCACTCCATACCGCTCGTCCTATTCGTCGCGTTAATAATCGTTCCTACTTGGGCATAAATCTTTTCTTTTGCTACTGAGGTATTCGCTATGTCATCGTCTTGTCGAAGCGCCGCACGTCATCGCGGGTTTACGCTTGTAGAACTGCTTGTCGTGATCGCCATCATCGGCGTGTTGATCGCCCTACTTTTGCCGGCGGTTCAACAAGCTCGCGAGGCGGCTAGACGTTCGAGCTGCCAAAACAACCTGAA
>JBITAD010000073.1:0-4508 GCA_044439945.1 Blastopirellula sp. JB062 | reverse complement strand
ATTTGCTGCGCGGTCAAAAAACGAAACGCCGCTTCATAGCCTGACTTGTCCATTAAATCGGTCAGTAATACGAGGACGCCCTTGCCTTGGTTGCGTAAGCAAAACGATTTGACGGCGTCCAGCAGCGGAACGTTCTCGCCTGGTTCGATTTGATGGATATGATCGAGCATTCGCATCAAGCTATGTCGACCTCGTAAAACAGGGCCCGGTTGGCGTAGCGGCGTTCCGAACGATTCGGCTTTGACCCGATCGGCCCGACAAAGTCCGATATATCCGAGCGCCGCCGCCATTTGTTTGGCAAAATGAAGTTTTGTCGGTTCGCCAAAGTCCATCGAAGCGCTGGCGTCGATCAACGTAAAGAAGTGAAGGTCTTCTTCTTCTAAGAAGAGCTTTAAGAAGAGCCTGTCGAGTCGCGCGTAGGTATTCCAGTCGATAAACCGAAGGTCGTCGCCGTGGACGTAATTGCGAAAATCGGCGAATTCGACGCTTTGACCCTTGCGTTTGCTGCGCCGCTCGCCCTTCATGCGGCCGCGAAATATCTTGCGGCTGACCAGTTCAAGACGCTCAAGTTGAGCCAGCATTTTCGGCGATAGCAGATCGATGGCGGAAGCGGCGGTAGCGGACATGCGCTTGGTGCGTCCTCTGGCTAGATGCAATACGAAATCTGCGTCAGAGACGCGGCGCTACGAATTGGCGACGCGCGCCACAATCGGTTCGTCATCGCTCTTCTCGGGTAACTTCTCCAAGATTTCGAGCAATACGTGATCAGTGTCGAGGCCCTCGGCCTGAGCTTCGAAGTTCAAAATAACTCGATGCCGCATCGTCGGCAGATAAACGCGGCGAATATCTTCGTAGCTGACGTTATATCGACCGTCGAGCAAGGCGCGAACCTTAGCCGCCAACGCCAGCGTTTGCGCGCCGCGCGGACTCGAACCCCAGCGCAAGTATTGATTGGTTACCGGCAACGACATGGGCCCGTCGGGATGGGTCGCAAGCGTCAAGCGTACGATGTAGTCTTGGACGTGCTTGGCCAAGATGACTTCGCGAATCAGCTTTTGCCATTTCAGAATCTCTTGACCGTCCATCACCTTTTCGGGCTCGACGAACGAACCTTTCGTCGTCCGGTCGATAATGGTCGAAAGATCTTCAGCGGTCGAATAACCGACGACCAACTTAAAGAAGAAGCGATCCAATTGCGCCTCGGGCAAGGGATAAGTCCCTTCTTGCTCAATCGGGTTTTGCGTGGCCAACACGAAAAACGGCTTTTGCAGTTCGTAGCGGACGCCGCCGACAGTGACGCAAAATTCTTGCATCGTTTCCAGCATCGCAGACTGCGTCTTCGGCGTGGCGCGGTTAATCTCGTCGGCCAGGCAAATCTGCGTGAAGATCGGACCTTTCTGGAATTCAAAGCTGCGGCGACCGTCGGGCGTTTCCATCACCATGTTGGTGCCGAGAATGTCAGCCGGCATCAAGTCGGGCGTGTATTGAATTCGGTTGAACGGCAAGTCCAACGTTTGAGCCAGGGTACGTACCAAAAGGGTCTTGCCGAGCCCCGGCACGCCTTCTAGCAGACAATGCCCGCCGACGAACATGCAGGTCAGCACCCCGTGAATGATCTCGTCATGGCCGACGATCACCCGGCCAATTTGTTCGCGAACCGCGTTGTATCGTTCACGGAATTCTTCCGCTTGTCGTTGCATCGTCTCGCCGACGCTCATGTCGATTTCCTCAAAGTAGATGGATGACGAGTATTTTGTAAACGTCGCGTTTACTCTTGCGGCGGTTGCTTGGGAGCATCGCCGGGGCGAGCTTGTTTGCGACGCGCTTGGCGTTTCGCCTTGAGCAGACGCGACGTATAGTTCTCTTCTTCGCTTATCTCAGGTTCTGGTTGAGCGGCAGGGGGACGAACGGTTTTTGGCGGCGTCGCAGCAAGTTCTTCCGCCACCGCGTCGCTAGGTATCGCGGCGTCGCCATCCGATTCAAAGCGGCGGTTGGCGCGTTTCTGATTGATATCGGAAATCACTTTCGCTTTGCTCATTCGCAATCGATTCATCCTATCGCCGACTGGTTGGTCTGCCCCGTAACCCAATCTTTTTTTCGCGAAGCGAACGATCGGCCGCAACCACCCTAATCCTATCGTAACTCGTCTTAAAAAGACGTCATGAAAAAAAGCGACGGCGCAAATAACCGCCAACAGGGGCCAGATCGGCTGACTGCTGATCGCTTTGGCCAGATTATGACGAAAGGTATCGACTTCGAGCAAATCGTCGACTCGCCCTAGCTCCATTTTACCACGAATCATTTCCCCCTTTTCGCCGCCGACCGGCTTAAGCTCGGTTAAAGATTCCAGCAAGTTGTAATTTGTGAATTGCTGGCGAAATTCGGCCGAATAGGGAACGTTGACCCCAGTTCGGAGCGGGGCCGCGCCCGGGCCAGGTAGGAGCGACAGAAAGTAGCTGCCAGATTCGTCGGCGTCGAACTCGCCGACGTACCGCCCCGGAGCGACTTGCTCGAGGCGAAAGTCGCGGGTTTCCATACGCGGATCGACGGCACTGCCGGAGATATTCAGGAAATTCAGGAACTCGTCATTCGGATCGAGGGCCGTCACCACGACGCGCACTTTGCCATTTTTCGCTTCGCTTGCGATCGAAAACTTATTATCGTCGCCGCTAGGTCGCATCGCCCAGCGAACCATCTGCGTATAAAACTTGTCGTATCCTTCCCAGCCGGTCCATTGATGGGTCCAACGACGACCGGCATCGCTGGTGAACGCGACCGTACGGCCGAGCCCGAAGGTCCAACTGGCGAGCAAAGTTGCGTTTTCCGGATGTTGCGCCGGATCAGGGGCTAGCAAAGCGACGTCGACAAGCGGGTTGTCTTTGACGGTCGTCATTACGTACCCGTCAAACGCCGGAAAACCATCGATGCCCTGGGTGATCTCGTGCGGATAGCGTTCTAGCGGAACCATGCCGGGACGGTCTTTGACGAGCGGTTGAGCGAGTCGTCGCGCTTCGCGCTGATAAATGCGCGGCAAGGCTTTAGGGTTGGTCACTTGATAATACTTGCCGCCGGTCGCGGAGGCGATTTTTTTCAACTCCGAACTGTTCGCCGGTCCATGGGTACCGATAGCGACGGTGGTTATTTTGATCCCGGCTTTTGCAATCGCGCCCAAGGTAAGCGGGTTAGCCGGCGAAGGGTCGCCGTCGCTGATAATGATCATATGTTTGATCGCGACTTCGTTCGGCGGAAGTTGATTGAACGCGCGCAACGCCATCTGTAGCGAAGGGTCGAATTGCGGCATGTCGCCTGGCGTCATGCGTGACATTTTCGCCATCATGCCGGGACGATTCGGCCCGACTTTTATGAGACCGTTCCCGTTGCTTGACCAGAGCCATTGGTCCGTATTCGCATAGTGAATGAGTCCGCAATAATCGGAGTTGCCCAACGCTTGCAGCGCCTCGCGGGCGATCACTTTTTGCCAATAGTTGCCTTGCGGCATCTCTGAGGCGTGCATCAGCAGCGCCAGCGCGCCGACCGGCACGACCTTGGCGTCTTTGATCGTAAAGTCGACCGGCATCGCTTTTTCTAGCTCGCTATTGGCCCAACCGCCCGCGCCAAAAGTTTGCGGACCGCCGATCATGATCAGGCCGCATCCCATTTGCTGCGTGTTGCGAACGAGCACGTCGATTTGTTGATCGCTAAAGCTGGCAAGATTGCCGGCGTCAGCGCCGCTCGAACGGGGCGTGCCTGCCAGAATAACGCAGTCGTATCGCTGCAACTCTGCCAAAGTCGTAAAGAGTTCGTTGGTCGCCATGACGTCGACTTCAATATCGTTGCGTCTTAGCCGATCGACGAGCACGTTATATTCGCCAGGCGAAGTCCAGTCTTCGATCAGTAAGACGCTACCTTTGCCGCGAACGTGCGTATATGCCGTCGCGATATTGTTTTGCGGCATGGTATCGTCCGTGCGAGCGTCCGGCAGAAAGCGAGCTTCGTACGTATAAAAATCTGGACGCTCGATAACGTGTTCGAAGCTTAGCGCCTTTTTGCCGGGCGCAACTTCAAGCGGTTGCTCGGCCAGCACTTCTTCTTTTTTGCCTGTCTTCCGAAGCACGACCAATTTGCCGCGTACGCCGCCGGCGTTTTCGGCTGTCGGCTGGGTCATGTTGTTGATTACGACCGAAGTTAGGATCGGCTCTCCAATGCGGATGTTTTCAGGCAGCGTCACTTTTTCGACGGCGACCTCCGACCGGTGCGAAAGTTCGATCGGAGCGACGTCGACGCCGATACCGTTGGCGGCCAATGCGCGTGCAAGCGGCTGAGCGTCGCCTAGCGTTTGGTTGCCGTCGGTGACGACGACGATTCGCTTCGCTTCGTCTTCCGAGAATGACGCTTGGGCAAGCTTGAGTGCGGCTTCAAGATTGGTCGCGTCTTGTTTGATATGGTCAAGGCCGATCAAACGCCGGCGTCCAAACGGCACGTCGTCTTCGTATGGCGGAACTTCGATT
>JBITAD010000072.1:0-4532 GCA_044439945.1 Blastopirellula sp. JB062 | reverse complement strand
CGGAGACCGAAGCGTTCATGCGGACAATTCCCCTAAGGGCGGAGCGAAAGTAAAAAACAAACCACGATTTTAAGCAGATCAGCTCTTCTTGGGTACAGGGCGCCGTCGACGCGTTGCAGGCAGGAAGCCGAGGAAATGAAAATTTCAGGCTTTTCGGCGGTATTGGCCCATGCCGACCTTGGGTGGTCGACGTCTGATAGAGACCTCCCGCAGCAAGATGTTCGCGTAGTTGGTAAGCTATCGAGGCAGTTCGAGCGAACTGAAAGCGAAAAATTAGCGGCTTTTCTGTGGAATATGCGAAGGAGGGGGTGATGAGCCTGGCGGAAAAATCGGCGTTGGTGGTCGGCGGCGGCACCGGAATCGGATTGGCGATCGCCCAGGCTTTGGCCGAAGCAGGCGCCAAAGTAGCCGTCGCCGGGCGTCGATTTGAGGTTCTTACGGAGGCCGCCGCTACTTCGACCGCCGAAATCCATTGCCATAGCGTCGACGTTTCGGATCGCAAAAGCGTGCAAGATCTGTTCGCCTGGGCTGATCAAACGCTCGGCCAGGTCGATATTTTGGTCAACGCCGCCGGCGTGAACATCAAAAATCGTTCGATGGAAGCGATGACGCCCGACGATTGGGATCGGGTCATGCAGATCAACACGACCGGCGCCTATAACTTGATGTACGCCGCTTTACCGCAAATGCGACGGCGGAAAGACGGTTTGATCATCAATATCTCGTCGATCGCCGGCAAACGAGCGATCGCATTAGGAGGGATCGCCTACGCCGCGTCGAAGTTTGCGATGACCGCGCTGGGCACGGCCGCCGGCAACGAAGAGAACAAACACGGCGTGCGGATCACCAACATCTATCCTGGCGAAGTCGATACGCCGCTGCTGACGCAACGTCCTCAACCCGTCACTGAAGAGCATCGCGGGCGGATGTTGCAGCCGGAAGACTTCAAAGAAGTCGTACTGGCGATATGCAACTTGCCTCCGCGTGCTCATGTGCCTGAGTTGATTGTAAAGCCGACGACGCAAGAGTACGTCTAACTTGGGAACGGGCGGCCGTTATGGGGTGACGCCCAGTTTGCGTTCCATTTCTTCCAGCGGCACGCCTTTGGTCTCAGGCACCATCGTCGCCACCCAGATCAACTGCAGGACCATCATTCCGCAGAAGAAGAGAAAGACGTACCCCATGTCGACCGCCGCACTGATCGGCGGAAAGCTGGTGGCGATGATCGCAGCGAAGATCCAATGAGTAAAGCTGCCCAGCGCTTGCCCCATCGCGCGAAATCGATTCGGGAATATCTCAGAGATCAAAACCCAGATCACGGCGCCTTGGCCGACGGCGTGCGCGGCCGCAAATAACAAGACGCAAACGCCGACCACGACATATTGTTGTGCGAAAAACGCCCAAGCGCAGCCTCCTAAGGATGCGATGTAGCCGAACGAACCGACCAACAGCAGCGTCTTGCGGCCCAGGTGATCGATCAGTCGCATCCCCAAAAACGTGAAGATAATATTGACCACGCCGATGCCGATCGGCACTTGCAACGCCCGCTCGGCGCTCATGCCGGCCAATTCAAAGATGCGTGGCGCATAGTAGAAGATGGCGTTGACGCCCGACATCTGATTAAAAAAGGCGACTAAGAACGCCAGCAAAATCGGCACGCGCATCGACTTTGACCAAAAACCGGCGATCGATTGCTTCTCGACGTTCGAAGCGGCGACGATCTCGTCGGCCAACGCTTCGATTTCGAGAGAAGAGCGTTCCGGCGTCGCTTTGCGCAGCACATGCAACGCCGCGTCGCGGTCATTGCGTTTGGCGATTAACCAGCGAGGACTTTCGGGCAGTCCGAAGCACATCAACGTGTAAATAATCGCCGGCAGCGCCTCGATCCCTAACATCCATCGCCAAGCGGTCGGCCCAATGCCTGACAGCAGCGCGTTCGAGACGTAAGCGATCATAATGCCGAAGACGATATTAAACTGAAACATCGCCGCCAACGCTCCGCGACGTTCCGGCGGAGAAATCTCGGAAATGAACAGAGGTGCGGCCACGGTCGCGACTCCGACGCCGATCCCGCCGATAAATCGCGCAAGCATGAACGTATAGACTCCGGTCGCCAAACCGGACCAAAGAGCCGAGATAAAGTAGAGCGCTCCGACGGCGATTAGCGTCTTGCGACGACCAAATTTATCGGTGGGCCAGCCGCCCAATAACGAGCCGAGCACCGTTCCCCACAGCGCTGCGCCCATCGCCAGGCCATGCGTCACCGTGTCGAGTTGCCAGACCGCTTCGATCGTTTGCTCGGCGCCAGAAATGACGACCGTATCGAAGCCGAACAAAAAACCGGCCAATGCCGAGGTCAACGACCAATAGAAGAGACGATTCGTCATAACATGCGGGGGCTAAAACGGACGTTGCGGTGACGAGTCCTTTCATCTTAGCAATATTTCACAGAGACGCGAAATTGCGAAATCTTTATCGGACGCCGGGGCCCTGGATCGGCCAAACGCTCAGAAAGCTGTTGGCCGAGACGATCGCCAGCCGATGCGCCGATTCGCTAAATGCGACCTCGACAGGCGTTGGTTGAGAACGAAAGCGATCGAGTTGGGCGCCGGTTTGCGTGTCCCATAAAAAGGTGCCTGCATTTCCGCAAGCGGCAATCGCCAAGCGTCCGCCGATGCCGAGTGCGACCCCGTACACCGGGGCTTGAGAGTCGGCCAACGCAATGGTTTGACGCGGTCGATCGGTCTGCCATTGTTCCCAAAGAAGGACGCTCTCGGCCCCTCCGGTCGCAAGAATGCGTCCGTCAGCGGAAATGCTTAGCCCGCGTATCGCCGTACCGGGATGCGATTCAAACTGAGTCGGTTTGCCGAAGACGTTCCCTACAATTTCGCAGACCGTCACGCGCCCGTCGTCAAATCCGACCGCCACATGATTGCCGAGCGGATCGATCGTCATCGCGGTCGCCGACGCTAGCGGAGGCAAGGGCGCGAGAAGCGGGGAACTGGTCGGCGTCGCATCTGAATGATCGGGCAATGTCATCAGCGTCATGGCGCCCTGTTGATCGGCCAGCACCAGCATGCGAGAAGTTGGCGAAGCGACGATTCGGGCAGCGTCGAGTTCGATGGGCCATGCGCCTCGCAACCGTCGCTCGCGCAGACCCCAGACTGATAGCGGCTTGTCGTCGTCGCCGTATCGGGGACGTAGCGTTACTAGCTGATCGCTATGCGGGAGAAACGCCGCATCGAGAAAATTGCCCTGCGTAGTCGAGATGACGCACACGAGAATTTCGACGTTTAAATCGTAAACGTCGATAGTTCCGTCGCTGCGGATGACGGCGCCCCAGCGTCCGTCGGTCGACATCGCAAAACGTATCAATCTTTGCTGAGCGTTGCGTGGCCCATACATGGCGTTGCGAATCGCCGGTCGCCCGTTGCGGCTCACCCGCGAATTCGCCGCATGAACTTCGGTCGCAGGCGGCCGTATCGATTCGTGCGAAGAGGATGCGGCGCGAGAGGCATTGAAATCGGTGGCCGGGACCATCTCTTGCGAGGCTAAGTTGTTCGGCGGTATGTTGCGGAGCGGGGCGTCGGCCGGCTCCGGCATGTCGGCGTCGACTGGCAAACGCGGGTCATGCGAGTTTGAAGCTGGATGTTGTTGGGCTTGATGAGGCGCGTTGTCGCTAGACGAACTCTGTCGCGCCAATTGTTGGCGCGCAATTTTGCCATAGTCGTCAGACCAGGCGGCGAAACCGTCGCCTTTTGCGCCGCCGTCTTCTGGCATGGTGACCGAGACCGCTGGCGGTTGCGCAGGCGATCGTCCGCACCCGGCTGGCAAGATCGCCGCACAAACGGCAAAGAAGAAGCAGGAAGGTCGAGCCAGTTCCATCGTTGGTCTCAAGCGGTGAACGATCTTGAAGAAAACGCCTAGCGACTACTATACCCGACGCCTGGGCGCCCGCAAAAATGGGATGCACGAATCCGAATTGCCGGCGATTCGCCAAACCGCGAAATCTGCTAAATTAGTTTGGTTCGTGACGTTTGCCCGCAGACATATATCCCTACCCAAACAGAGATACGCTCATGATTCATGTGATTGCGACGATTGAACTGGAACCAGGCTCGCGCGACCAATTTGTTGCGGCGTTTCACGAATTGGTTCCGTTGGTCCACGCTGAACAGGGGTGCGTCGAATATGGTCCGACGATTGATGTCGCGACGGGGCTCGAACCGCAAATGCCGCTACGTAGCGATGTGGTGACGGTGGTCGAAAAATGGGAGTCGATCGAAGCGTTAAAAGCGCATTTGGTCGCGCCGCACATGGAAGCTTATCGAGAGAAGGTGGCCGATATCGTACGAGGAATGCAGCTTCAAGTGTTAGAGCCGGCCTAACGCACGCCAAGTGCGGATGCCGACGCTTGCTTCGCAATCATGATAGTCGGCTTGATCCTTCAACTGGGTGATTGAAAGCAGGCGGAAAGAAACAGTTATGCTAGGAGGTCTTTTACTGTGTTTAGGGCATGGTATTTTAGCTGT
>JBITAD010000071.1:0-4541 GCA_044439945.1 Blastopirellula sp. JB062 | reverse complement strand
TATTACTGGCGATTCGCGAAGATTTGCAGTCTGGCGTCGAACTGGCCAGGTCGATGGTCGAAGATCCAGGTCCGATGTCTCATGTGCAACCGAACAATCTGCCGCTGGCTTATTCGATTTTGGCGATTGCCAAGCTCGGCTCGCCCGAAGATATTTCGTTTCTCGAAAAGTTGTTCGACAACGATAACGACATCGTACCAGGCAATCGACGCGAGCCGTTTGAAAGCCAAGTGCGCGACGTCGCGTTGGCGTCGGCAATTCATTTAAGCGGCCGAAACCCGCGCGAATTTGGGTTTGATCGCTTAACGGCCGACGCGAATTATCTATTTAGCTATCGCACGATTGGTTTCGCGACTGATGCCGAGCGAACCGCCGCCCACGAAAAATGGCGAAAAGTCTCTCCTAGTCAAAACTAAGGACAAGGCACTCGCCAGCTAGCTCTGGCTTGATTGGGTGGTGCGCCTTCTACTGACGGCGGGGCATGCCGGGGCTCGCCAGCGTTTAGACGCGGTCTACCAGATCCCCCCCATTTCAAAAGTCAGCTTGACCGAAATAACCGCCGCTGCCATTATTTTGCGTCGCTCGGATGCTCTTTCTGCGCTCCGGCGCCGATAACAGGGATAGAAATTGGTAAGAGCGCGGTCGGAGACGGAACGAATGACGCAAACTTGGACGAACATCGTACTGGCGACTTGCGTCGTGCTGTCGATCGGCTGTCGCTCTCCCTATCAACAAGATCGCCTGGCGGCGGTCGGCGGGCTAACCGGCGCGGTCGCCGGCGCGGCGATCGGCAATGCCACGGGCAACACCGGAGCGGGCGCTTTGATCGGCGCTGGAGTTGGCGCGGTCGCCGGCTCGGCGGTGGGGCAAGGGATTGATGAGACGGAAGCCCGCAATCAAGCGCTGATTCAAGAGCGGCTCGGCCGCCAGTTGGCGGGGGCGACGACTTTTCAAGACGTCGCCGCAATGAGTCAGGCGGGTTTGGGCGACCAGGTTATCATCTCGCACATCAACAGCCATGGAGTGGCCAGAGCGCCGACTCCGCAAGACTTAATAAATTTAAAAAATTCTGGGGTCAGCGACCCGGTCTTAGCGGCCTTACAAAATCCGCCGCAGGTCGTTCAGCCGGTGAAATACGTCGAATCGCGCCCTGTAATTATTGAAGAGCGATATTACGACCCTTGGTGCTATCGCCCCTATTACCGACGACACCCGCGACATCGCCATCCTCACGTCTCGTGGTCGATCGGCGTGCATCATTAGTGCGAACTTCGATTGAGCGACAGTAGGTAGGCGTATAGGATAAAAGTATCGTCCCGCCTACCTTCCTTCCGATCGGTTCTGACGTGAAGCCTCTTTTTTTCCTGTTTCTCGCGCTCGCTTTGCAGACTCAGCTTGTCGTTTCCTCGGCCGCTGAAATTGTCGACAATGCCGCCGGAGTCCGCTTGCCGGCTGGATTTCGGGCGACTTTATTCGCCGACGACGATTTAGCGCACGATATCTATGCGATGACGCTTGACTCTCGAGGGCGGGTTGTGGTCGCCGGCGCGGGCTATGTGAAGACCTTGCATGACGACGACGCGGATGGGCGTGCCGATCGAGCGACGCTTTTTTCCGACGTTCCGCGTAGCGGCGCGCATGGCATGGCGTTTCGGGGTAATGATCTTTATTGCAGCGGAGATTTCGGTCTGCTGCGACTATCGGACGTTGATCGCGACGGAAAAGCGGACGACGTCGCCGCGCTGGCGCAGTCTCGGCATCCCGAACATGGTACCAACGGCGTGGTTGTCGGCCCGGACGGATGGGTCTATGTCATTTGCGGCAACGACGCAAACATCTTCGAGCGACACGTCACCACGGACCACTCGCCGGTCGAGCATCCGCAGACGGGCGCATTGTTCCGCGTTGATCCGCAAACGCACGATTCGGAAGTGGTCGCACATGGGTTTCGCAATCCTTACGACTTTGCGTTTGACGCGCAAGGCCGCATGCTGACGGTGGACGCCGACGGCGAACGAGATCAACACTTGCCGTGGTACGCACCGAATCGGCTTTTTGAAATCGGCGCAGGGCGGCATCATGGTTGGGTGCTTCGCGGTTGGCGGCGAAGCTGGAATCGTCCGGCCAGCTTTTTCGATAGTCGAGAGCGTTTGGTCGAAATCGGCCGGGGGTCTCCGACCGGGGTCGCGACGTATCGTCACACGGCATTTCCGCAAAAATATTGTCGCGGCGTCTTCAGTTGCTGCTGGACTTTAGGCCGAATTTATTTCTTTCCGCTCATTGCAGAAGGCGCCGGACTTGAAGCGACGCAAGAAATCTTTTTAGAAACGACTGACGACTCGGGAATCGCTCCGGTTGATATTGCCGTGGGACCAAGCGGTGAAATGTATCTTGCGATCGGCGGTCGGGGGACGCGCGGCGGCGTTTATCGCATTGAATATGTCGGCGAAAAAAAGGAATCGTCGTCCCCAGAGAAGCTTTCGCCGATCGACGCCGTGTTGTCGGCGCCTCAACCGCTGGCAGCTTGGTCATACGCCAAATGGGCGCCGTTGGCCAACGAATTAGGGCGAGCGACTTTTCTGGCGGCGGCGCTCGACGAACGACGACCTGCAGCTGAACGCATTCGCGCGATTGAAATCGTGACCGAACTATTCGGCGGCCTCCATGAAGAGCGGACGATCACGCAATTGTTGCAATCTCAATCCGATGAAGTCGTGGCGCGGACAGCTTGGAGTTTGAGTTGTCGACGCGACGACGTTTGTCCTACGCAGTTTTACGCTTTGACCCATCATTCTTCGCCGCTGGTGCGTCGGGCCGCGTGGGAAGGGATCGCGTCAGCGGCCGCGTACGAAGAGCAGATCGAAAGTTGCCATTGGGATTCGCTAGGCGATCCTGATCGGAGAGTTCGCGCTGCCGCTTTATCGGCAGTCGATCGGATTTTGCCAAGAATGCCTGCCGCAACGTTGAATCTTGAAGGTTCCATTGCGGCGATGTGGTTGCGAACCGCGTCTAGCCATCCGAATTCGGAGGAGATCGTTAAAGCGATCGAACTAGCGGTTGATCGCTTTGAAAATTCGACCGTTCGGCACGAGCGAGAAGACGCGATTCGCGTGGTGCAAATCGCCTTGGGCGATATCACCGGCGAGCGAGTCGAGCCCGACGTTTACGCCGGATATTCGCCGGGGCGCCCTCGGATGACGCCGTTGACCATGTGGGATCCGTTAGCGACTCGTCTTGATCCGCTTTTTCCCGTCGGGATACCGTCGGTCGATCGCGAGATGGCTCGAACTTTGGCGATGATCCAACAGCCGGCGTCAAACAGCATCGAAAATTTTCCGCAGTTTTGGACAAGCGAATCGACGATTGAGGATGATCTGCATTATTTGATTTGTTTGTCGCGTATCCCTGGCGGACGGACTGCAGAACTGATAGCCGCCGAGGCGGCAGCTTATTTGCGATTGCACGCAAAAATCGAAGCGGCGCAAATCACGATTAGCCGCAATTGGCCGCTACGCGTCAGCGAGGCGTTTGCCGAAGAGTTATCGCGTGCGCCAGAATTGGCCGACGCAATGCTGGCAAGCGAAGACTTTGGGCGGTTAGAGCATTCGCTATTTGCCGTTCGTTTCGATCCGTCGCTGCAACGCGTTGCGATGAATAAGATTTTGTCGACCAACGACGTCGACGATATCGAGGCTTATTGGCCCGACGAGATGATGCCGCTTCTCGACTCGCTGCCCAAAGAGGAGCGGCTCGAAATATTGCGCGCACGCTGGGACGACTATAACATGCGGCATGCCGTATTGGCCCGACTAGGCGCGGCCCGAGAAGCCGCAGATCGCCAGCGTTTCGTCGACTCGTTGTTGTCAGCCAACCCGGCGTCGATTGTTGCGGCGGCGGAGATCTTGCGAAAGATGCCTGCCGATCAAGTCGCCGATCGCGAGTTGTTAACGGCGATGAAAGCGCTGCGTTCGGCGATCTTGCCGGGGCAGCCGGTAGAGCAAAGCGAAGCGATCGCCGCTTTATTACGATATTGGACTAGCGCGCCGAGGCTGGCGCCGCCCAGTCCAGCGGGCGAAGCTACCGTCGGCTATCAGCACTGGTTTGAATGGTTCGCCGCCAATTATCCGCAACTGAATCAAGAATTGTTCGCCTACGCGGCGGACGAGGCGAGCTGGAAACAACGCTTGCTAGGCGTGACGTGGGAAAAAGGAGACGCGATGCAAGGCGCCCAGATTTTCGCCGCGCGCGGCTGCAAGCAATGTCACGTCGCTGCGGGACGACTGGGACCAAGCTTAAAAAATATCACCGGAAGATTTCGACAATATGATTTGTTTATGGCGATCGTCGATCCGAACCGCGACGTTTCGCCGGCGTATCATACGACGCAAGTCATGACGCGTTCAGGGAAAAGTTTCATCGGGACGATTATCTACGAATCGCCTGCCGGAACCTTAATTCAAACGGGCCCAGGCGTCACCGAACGAATTCTAGAAGACGAAATCATTTTACGACGCCCCAGTCGTCGCTCGATGATGCCGGTC
>JBITAD010000070.1:0-4550 GCA_044439945.1 Blastopirellula sp. JB062 | reverse complement strand
CTTCCGATCTTTTCTTGCGAATTCGATGGGGGCGGATACGCAAGAAGTAGTCGTCCGGAGTCGGCAGATGGTTCTTTAAACGCTAGGGAGAACCGGTGATAGGTAGCGAATTTCGAACTGGACGGGAGCCGGAATTTTTTGGAATCGCCTGGTAGCGTGGAGTTGGAAACTTTGTTTTAACGATGCTGTACGCGGAGTTGGGCGTCAAAATTCGGAGAAGGGCAGCCGCTAAGAGAACATCTGATATTGCCCGGTCGGCTCAAAGGCGATAAGAAAGTGTTCGATCATCGGTCGAGCGACGCCGTTGTTCCAGGTCACGGCGACTTCGTCAATCCGAGCTTGGCATTCCATCAGGTGATGACGCCGCAGATAGCTGATCGCCAAGCGAGTCAACTTCGCTTGTTTCACGGCGTCGACCGCGTCGGCAGGATGAGCCGTTTCGTTGGAAGAGCGCGTTTTGACTTCGACGAAGACGATCGTACGACCGTCAACGGCGACGATGTCGATTTCTCCGAGCTTGGATCGATCGCTACGAGCGACGATGACGTAGCCTAATCGCCGTAAGAATTTGGCGGCGGCATCTTCCCCTCGCGCGCCGAGACTGCGCGGCTTGCGCCAATGTGCGAACCAGCGAAACAACATAATCAACTCGCGCGATAGTATCGAGAAAAAGCGGAGCAAAGCCAATTCTATCGCGTCGTCGCGACAAGATCACGTGAAAAGAAGCGATGCGCGTCGCGCATGGAAAAACCGCTCGGCTGCAAGAAAGCCGAGCGGCGTGATTCCGCATCGCTGGAAAAAGATTTCGCTAGACGCGACGTTCGGCCAAGCGGGTCGCTTTGCCGACGCGATCTCGCAAGTAGTATAGTTTCGCACGACGCACGACCGACTTGCGAGTCGAGACGATTTTGTCGACCTTGGGGCTGTGCAGGGGAAATTTCTTTTCGACCCCTTCGCCGCCGACGATGCGACGCACGGTGAACATCTCGCGAGTTCCGCTGCCGCTACGAGCAATGACCGTACCCGAGTAAACTTGGATCCGCTCTTTATTGCCTTCGAGAATCTTGGTGTGAACTTCGACGGTATCGCCGATTTCAAATTCGTCGACTTCCGGTTTTTTAAAGGCCGCTTCGACCTTATTCATTAGCTCTTGGCTCATTGATATGCCTTTCCTTTCCAGCGATTATTCTTCTTTTTTTTCAGTTTCGCGGGCGAGTAAATCAGCTCGTCGCCGCTTTGTACGTTCGATGCTTTGTTCTTTTCGCCAAGCCGCGATTTGGGCGTGATCGCCGCTTAGCAGGACGT
Source organism: Blastopirellula sp. JB062 (assembly GCA_044439945.1). Lineage (GTDB taxonomy): Bacteria > Planctomycetota > Planctomycetia > Pirellulales > Pirellulaceae > Blastopirellula. The sequence goes on along the minus strand of JBITAD010000070.1, from coordinate 3,245 downwards.
CCGGCGCGGCTAGGCCGCGATAAACGCGGGGTCGCGTATATTGCGGAAACTCTAGCAGGCGGTTGCCTGTGCTAAAACTGTCGTCGACGCTGCTCGTCTCGTCTCCCAGCACGCCTGGAAGGAGCCGGATCACAGCGTCGATGATCGTCATGGCGGCGACTTCGCCCCCATTCAGGACATAGTCTCCGATCGAGATCTCCTCGGGCTCAAGGAGATCGCTGACGCGTTGGTCAAACCCTTCGTAGCGTCCGCATAACAGCAGCAAACGCGACTCGCGGCTCAACTCTTCGACCAGCGGCTGATCTAATCGGCGACCTTGCGGGGTCAGCATGATCAGCCTGCCTGGTTGGGCGCTTTCTTGCCGGACCGTCTCGACGCATTCGACGACCGGTTCAGCTCGAATCACCATTCCCGCGCCGCCGCCGAACGGTCGATCGTCAACGCGATTGTGCTTATCGTTGGCCCATTGCCGCATGTCATGCGGCAGGACCTCGACCAAGTTGCCTGCGATCGCCTTCGCGAGAAGGCTTTGCCCCAGATAGCTGGAGAAGATCTCAGGAAACAAAGTCAGAACGTCGAAACGCATAGCGAATTACTCGCCGCCTTCTTCCTTCGCCGCTTCTTCAGCGGGAGCTTCGGCCGGCGCTTCCGCCGTTTCGCCTTCAGCGGGGGCCGCTTCTTCGGCCGCCGGCGCTTCCGGCTTCTTCTCGGCGATTTCGACCTTCTGCGGGACGAACTTGGTCGTCACTTGCAGCTTTTCGAGCGCCGCGGCTTGCGCCTCAAGGTGAGTTCCGCCGGTACCGTACTTACGCAACAGCACGGCGACCTTCGGCGAAGCTTGAGCGCCGACGCCGAGCCAATAGTCGACGCGTTCTCGCTTCAACGAAACGCGAGCGTCTTTTTCCGATACGAACGGATCGTAGGTACCTAGATATTCGATCGCTTTACCGTCACGCGGCGAACGAGCATCCATAGCGCAGATCCGGTAAAACGGGCGGTGGGTTCGACCCATCCGCTTCATGCGAATTCGTACTGCCACGAACGATTACTCCTGTGCAATTGCAAAATGATTCAACGTTGTTCTTAAGTTCTCTGCGAGAATGTTTTTTACCGTTTTCTGCGTTTGCGGAGCGCTTTCTCGCGTACTTTTTTTTGCGCTTGCCGCTCTTTGGCGCTCAGGCGTTTGCCGGTGCCAACCTTGTTCTTCTTCATTTTTCCGGTCGGGTCGACCAAGTCGCCGCGCTGCATCTTGCCGATCAACTCCGACGGAGACGCCCCTTTCATCATTGATGACATCGCGTCGAATTGCTTCAACAGTTCGTTGACCTCTTGCGGAGAGGTGCCGGAACCGGCGGCGATTCGTTGACGGCGAGCCGGGGTGATGACCTTCGGCGAGCGGCGCTCTTCGCGAGTCATCGAATCGATGATGCCGCGCAGGCGACGCATATCTTTTTCGTGATCCGAGTTTTGCAGCATGCCGGCCATTTCGCCGAAACCGGGCATCATGCCGAGCATCTTTTTCATCAGCCCGGGCCGCATGATTTGTTCGAGCTGGCGTTTAAAGTCGTCGAGCGTAAAGTTGCCCGCCTCTAACGCCTTTTGGGCCTTCATCGCCTCATCTTGGTCGAACTCGCGTTGAGCCATTTCGACCATCGAGAGAACGTCGCCCATGCCAAGAATCCGGCCGGCCATGCGATCGGCATGAAACGGCTCGAGGCCGTCCATGTGTTCGCTGACGCCGATAAACTTGAGCGGTACGCCGGTGACGTGTTTGACCGACAGCAACGCGCCGCCCCGGGCGTCGCCGTCCAGCTTGGTCATGATCACGCCGTCTAACTCTAATGCGTCGTTAAACGCCTTAGCGCTGTTGACCGCGTCTTGCCCGGTCATACCGTCGACGACCAGGAAGCACTGATCCGGACCGATCTTACGATCGATCGTTTTCAGTTGCTCCATCAACTCTTCGTCAATCGCCAAGCGGCCGGCCGTATCTAAGATAACGACGCTAATGCCGTTCGCGCGAGCGTATTTGACCGCGTTTTGGCAGACGGCGATCGGATCGGTCGCGTTTTCTTCGCTGTAGACGTGCGCACCGACGCTTTCGCCGACGACATGCAATTGCTGCACGGCCGCCGGTCGTTGCAAGTCGGCGGCGACTAGCAATGACTTTTTCCCCTCGGCGCCGATCAGGCGAGCCAGTTTGCCGCAGGTCGTCGTTTTGCCGGCCCCCTGCAAGCCGCACATCATCAGGACGGTGACGTCCTTATCCAGACGCAACGAGGGATCGGCCGGACCAAGTAGTGCGATTAACTGCTCATGAACCACTCCGACCAGTTGCTGGTCGGGATTCAGCGATTTAAGCACTTTCTGACCGAGCGCCTCTTCCGTGACGCGGGCCATAAAGTCTTGCACGACCGGATAGGCGACGTCCGCCTCGATCATCGCTTCTTCGACCATTCGCAGGCCGTCGCGCATGTTCGCTTCGGTCAGCTTTCCCTTGCCGCGCAACGACTTTAGCGCGGATTGGAGATTGTCTTGAAGCGAAGCGAACATGAAAGGGACCGGTGCAAACGATACGTGCGGCTCTTCTCCACTCCCCAGAATACTGGAATGGATTGAGACGAAACGCGTATCTTAGCAAAGCGGAGACCGGTTTGTAAATTGGTCCCCCAAAGGAATTTGGGCGAATCACCGGCGGAAGGGCCAAGACGCCAGCTTCTGAGAAGCGGCGTCGGCCAAATTAGCTAAATGAATACCTGCTCTCGGTTTACAGCCCAAGCTCCGGCTTCGTGGTCAAGGGCATGCTGGGCTTGCCCCCCTCGGCGACGATTTCCAGCGGTATCTTCCAGCTAACCTCCGCCATTTTGCAGAGCCCATCTACCCCATCCTCGCAGTAATAGTAGCGTAGCGATAGCTGAGCCGTCACTTGGCCGGTTCCCGAGACCTTGACTGGAATCGAAAACTGCGGCTTCGCCTCTGGCAAATTGGTTAATTCGGCGGAGGAGACAATTTTCGCCGATCCGTCCGATTCGCCTTCCAAATAGTAGCTGATGGGGGCAAGTGAGTTGATTTTCCAGCCGTTGGGCAACTGAATATCGACGTTCAATTCAATCTGACCGTTTGTCGCCGAAACCTTTGTGCTCGGGATCGCAACTTCTTTGGCGGTCGAAAATTTCGGCATCTGCGTTGTTTTCGAGATCGTCGGCGGGGTGCTCGAGATCGACACGACCTCCAACCTCAATAAC
>JBITAD010000069.1:0-4565 GCA_044439945.1 Blastopirellula sp. JB062 | reverse complement strand
CCAATATGATGCGCTGGTTTGCCACAATCGGAATCGCCGCGAACTTCATGATGCTGGCGATCTTGGTCGGCGGCGTTTATACGGCGCTGTTCAATATCCCGCTCGAAGTCTCGCCCGAACGAAGTTTCGAATCGGTCCGGGTCGATATGACCTATCGCGGCGGAACGGCGAAAGACGTCGAGCAGGCGATTTTGATCCCGATCGAAGAATCGCTCGAAGGGGTCGAAGGCATTCGCGACATCATCTCCGAAGGTCGACAAGGCCAAGGGCGGGTCACCGTCGACGCCGAGCCTGGCAGCGACTTGCGCGTCTTGATGGAAGACATCTCGGCACGGATCGATACGATCACTTCCTTCCCCGACGAGACCGAACGCCCCCAGATATCGATCCCCGATTCTTCCAATTGGTGGGAAGTTCTCAGCATCGCCGTCACCGGCCGACTCAGCCCGCACGAGCTGCGCGAAGTCGCCCGCAAAGTGCAGGAAGACGTCATCCTGCTGCCGGGAATCAGCCGCGCCCAAGTGCAAGGCGATCGAGAATACGAAATCAGCGTCGAGGTCGATACCGAAAAGCTGCTCGCTTACGGGCTCAGTCTGCAAGATCTGGCCGACGCCATTCAACAATATTCGATCGATCTGCCCGCCGGCTCGATCGAAAGCGAAAGCGGCACCTTTATCGTGCGAACGCGCGGTCAGGCCTACTCCGAGCAAGAATTTAACAAAATTCCCATCCATGCCGCCGACGGTTCCGACGTCCTCTTGGGCGAAGTCGCCAAAATCACCGACGGCTTTGAAGAGGGCGAAAAAATCGTCGAGTTCAACGGCCGTCCCGCCTTGTTCGTCGAAGTGCTTCGCACCGGCAAAGAGAACGCGATCGACATTTCGGAAAAAGTCCATCAATACGTCGACAAAGCCCGCACCCGATTTCCCGAAGGAATCGAACTGTTCATCTGGGATGACGAATCGATCGAGATCCGCGGGCGGCTCACCACGCTGGTCGAATCCCTCATACAAGGCAGTCTGCTGGTCTTGCTGCTGTTGGGGCTCTTCTTGCGTCCCGGTCTCGCTTTCTGGATCGTGGCCGGCATTCCGGTCGGTTTCGCCGGCGGGGTGATGTTGATGCCTTGGTTCGGCGTCACGGCCAACGTGATGAGCCTGTTCGGTTTTATCATCGTCGTCGGCATCGTCGTCGACGATGCGATCGTAACCGGCGAAAACGTCTATTTGAAAATGAAGGAAGGCTTGTCGCCGCTCGACGCCGCGGTCGAAGGGACCGAAGAAGTGACGGTGCCGATCACCTTTGGCGCGTTAACCACCATGGTGGCCTTCGTGCCGCTGATGTTTTTTGAAGGCAGCTGGGGCGATTTCGCCTCGCAAGTGCCGCCGGTCGTCGCGCCGGTCTTGCTCTTTTCGCTCATCGAATCGAAGCTGATCTTGCCCGCTCACTTAAAACACTTAAGACCTGTCCCTCACGATAATCCGTTCACCCGATTTCAAACGGCGATCGCTGACGGGCTCGAATATTTTATCGAGCGCGTCTATCAACCGACGCTCAACTTCGCGGTGCGTCACCGCATCTCGGTATTGGCGCTCTTTACGGCGATGATGTTGGCGATGGTCGGATATTGCTTGAGCGGTCGCATGGAGTTTATCGCGTATCCCTCGGTCGAGAAGCAACGCATTTCCGCCAATTTGGATCTGCCCGACGACACGTCGCTTGAGACGACGGCCCGGTACATGCAAAGGATCGAAGACGCGCTGCTGCAAGTGCAAAAAGAGTTCGTCGATCCCGAAACCGGCGAGTCGCTGGTCCGTAATATCTCGAAAATCGTCGGCGCCGCCCGAATTCATCGCGACTTCGACAAGTCGCACGGCGCGATCTCGTTCGAGATTTTGGCCCCTTCGCTTCGCAGCGGAAAGGGGCCCCGCAACAGCGACATCGGCGCTCGCTGGAACGAATTGATCGGCCCCATCCCCGAAGCGACCGAGTTTCGGATTCGTTCCGACTCCAGCGTCAACCGAGACCGCAACGTCGACGGCGAAAATCTGAATATCGAACTTCGCGGTCCCATGTCGCCCGCCAAAGCCGAAGCGGCTCGTCGAGTCAAAAGCATGCTCGAAGAGTACGAAGGTTTCAGCTCGGCCTGGGCCAACATTAACTATGGACAAGACGAATTAGAATTGCGGCTCAAGCCGCTCGCCGCCGAGTTGGGGCTGACCCAGCAAATGCTCGCCCAACAAATTCGGCAATCGTTTTTCGGCGAAGAGGCTCAGCGCTTGCAACGCGGAATCGACGACATCCGGGTTATGGTCCGTTTGCCGCGCGACCAGCGCGAATCGCTCCATACGCTCGAAAGCATGCGCATCCGAACGCCGCGCGGCGCCGACGTGCCGCTTTCGACCGTCGCCGACATCTCCTTTACCAAAGCGCTGTCGTCGGTCGACCGGAAAAATGGCGCCGAGATCTTGCGCTGCGGAGCGCAGCCGGCCGACGGCGCCGTCGACGTACTGGGGATCGTCGAAGAGCTTTCGCCCAGACTCGACGAGCTTTGCCAAGAGTACGGACTCAGTTATCAATACGTCGGCTACGTCGCCGAGGCCGAAGACGCACAGCGGAAAACCATCATCGGCGCCTGCCTATTGGCTTTCGTCTTGTACGGTCTGTTGGCGGTCGCCCTCAAATCGTTAGAGCAGCCCTTCTTCGTGATGCTGGCCATTCCGTTCGCCATTATCGGCGCGCTGTTGGGGCACATCGCCATGGACATCACCCCTTCTTATCTGTCGGTATTCGGCATGCTGGCCCTGGCCGGGGTCGCCGTTAACGATACGTTGGTCATGGTCGACTACGTCAATCATCGTCTGGCCGCCGGAGAAACGCTCAAACAAGCGGCGCTGCAAGCCGGCGCACGCCGATTTCGACCCATCATGCTTACCTCGATCACCACGTTCGTCGGGCTGACTCCGCTGCTGTTAGACGAATCGCTGCAGGCCCAATTCTTGATTCCCATGGCGGCCTCGCTGGCGTTCGGCGTCCTCTTCGCCACGATTGTGACCCTGTTTTTAATCCCCTGCGCTCTACTGACCGCCGAAGACGCCCGCTCTATCGTCAGCGCCGTCGCCCAATGGTACGTCCGCCCGTTCCAAGCCCAACCCAGCGAAGTCGAAAACCCAAACGACTAGCGACGATTAGAAAGCGTGCGGGCGAAGTCGATCCAGAGGCGTTATTCTTAGGCGTCTCGGATCGCAAATGGAACGCTGGCGGAGCGCGTCGCTCGCTAGTTGCCTAGGCCGTATGCTTCTGCTACTTTAAATTTTCGTCCCCCTCGCTGAGCTATTGCGGTCGTTCGCGGTTTTTCCGCTCAAGCTATATCTTGATTGTCGCAAACTGTTCGCAGGCCCCTTATTAAAACCGCAATGAAGGCAGCTTCTATCCGATTGAGGTCTGAAGAAATCGATCTCGCCCAGGCGACCGCCGATGCGATCGACGCTGTCCTCCCGCTGGTTCATCGAGCCGGCATGCGGTTGAGCGTGAACTGCCCTCCATTGCCCGCGTTGGTGGCGATAGACGCGTCGGCATGGAACAAGGTTATCATCCGCTTGCTTGCGGCCGCCGTTCGCTCTCCCGACGACCAAGAGATCCGTATCCAACTCGCTCCGCTCGGCAGTTGGGCGATGCTTCGGATTACGGGCGTTTGCACCGGTCAGTTTCGCGCGTCAAACGACGAAGCGTCGGCGCCATTAGACGTCGTACGATATCTGATCGAGCCGTACGGCGGAGAGGCGTGCTTTCAGTCGCAAGACGATCACGAAACTTGCGTCGTCGTTTCGCTGCCGTTCGCAACCCCCGGCGTCGACGCCAATGACCGTCGCGTGACGCACTCGAGCGAGCGATATTTTAAAGCGATGGCCGATGCGGCGCCGGCGATTCTCTGGATTACCGAGCCGGATGGCGCATGCTCGTTTCTTTCAAGGGGATGGTACGAATATACCGGGCAAAACGAAGAGCAGGCCCTAGGTTTCGGCTGGCTCGAAGCCGTCCACCCCGACGATCGCGAGTCGTCGGGGCGCATCTTTCGCGAGGCGAATCTCCGCGGCGAGCCGTTTTCGTTAGATTACCGCCTGCGCTGCGCCGACGGACAATACCGCTGGGCGATTGACGCCGGAAAGCCGCTACATGATTCGACAGGGCGGTTTTTGGGCTATGTCGGTTCGGTGATCGACGTCCACCAGCGCAAACTCGCGGAGGAAGAAATCCGCCAAAGCGTCGCCATCCTCGAAGGAATTACTAAGGGGACTCGCGAACTGATCGCCGCTCAAGACGATCAGTATCGCTATATCTACTTTAACGATTCTTATAAGAGGACGTTCGAGTCGCTATGGAAAACGCCGCTCGTTCACGGCGTAAGCATGCTCGAAGCGATGGCCGCTTGGCCTGCGGAGCTTGAGAAGGCGCAAACCCTCTGGAGCAGGGCGCATGCCGGCGAAACCTTTAACGTCGTCATGGAGTTTGGCCCTAGCAAAGAGGACGCTCGATATTTCGACCTCCATTTTAACCCTCTGCTTGAC
>JBITAD010000068.1:0-4574 GCA_044439945.1 Blastopirellula sp. JB062 | reverse complement strand
AATAAATCCGCGAACTTACGAGATAAGTTCAAAATCAACGCAGAGTCCATGCAGCTTGACCTTGGCGAATCAGATTTTGCAAATCAACCGTTTGCTTTACCCTGCCACGCTTGCGTTCCACAATAAGAAACGATACGTTCAAGATATAGGCATCCTTCAATCGAGTCAATGATTCCATAGATGTATTTATTTATATACTTCTCGATTTTGGATTAATTTCTTTTTCCTATAAATCATTACAGTTAAACGATAGTCTAATTACTTGGAAAACATATTCATCGCGGCGATTTTGACGCCGCTAGGGAGCATCGATGAGAAAGAGCCGTACTCTAGCTCGACTACGTAAGAGCGAACCTGTGCGGATTTGTTCGATGGGGCATTTCAGTCCTTCCTACGTCGCGCACGCAGCGCGTCATGGGTATGACTGCATCTGGCTTGATCTAGAGCATAATGCGATGTCGACCGAAGAATTCCGGGCATTAATCCCCTGCTTTCACCTATACGACATCGATTGCATGGTTCGTCCGCAAACGGGCGAACGGACGTCGCTCTATCGATATTTAGAAGATGGCGCAACCGGGCTGCTGATTCCGCACGTTTCGAGCCCGCAGCGTGCAAGCGAGCTTGTTCAATCGGTCAAGTTTCCGCCGATCGGCGATCGCGGATTATGCGGCGCTAATATGGACAGCGACTATTACGGGCATCAGCTAGACGACTACGTCGATCACGCGAACCGTGAAACCTTTCTATTCGTTCAGCTAGAGACGCCGGCCGCCATCGATAACGCGGAAGCAATCTCCTCTATCAATGGCATCGACGGCGTATTCGTAGGGCCAGGCGATCTTGGCCTGCGAATTCGCCTTGAAAAAAGCTCGTTCAATGTCGAAGCGGCCATCGATCGGGTCGCCGCGGCGGCCGCGAAGACAGGCAAAGCTTGGGGCTTGCCGGTCACGGCCGAAATGATCCGCCCCCTTCGTGCCAAAGGGGCTCAGCTCTTGGCGCATGGAAACGATTTTCTGGCAATGTTGCAAATGCTAGAAAAATGGTCTGGCGAATTTGATCAAGCTTTGTCGTCTTCTATCGATTGATCGAAGAAAGCGGTACGAACGTTATGCGACTGAAAAATCAAACGATTTTGGTTACGGCGGCCGGCCGAGGAATCGGTCAAGGGTGCGCCACTGAACTTGCCCGAGAAGGCGCCACCGTTATCGTCAACGATCGCCCCGGGAGCCAAGAGCTTCGCACAACTGTTCAAATGCTGCGCGACGACGGCGCCAACGCTTACGGCATCGAAGCCGATCTTTTTACGCACGCCGGTTGCGAAACATTGCTGCGTCAGGCCGTTCAGACGGTTGGCCCCATTCACGGCTTGGTCAGCTGTCCCGCTTATCAGAAAGTGGCGCCATTTCTCGAACTGCAGCCTGCAGACTTCGAGAAAGTTCTGCAAGGCGCCTTGTTTAGCGGTTTTTATATGAGCCAGTTAGCAGCGAAACAAATGGTCGAGCAAGGCGGCTACGGTAAAATCGTTTTCATTTCTAGCGTCCTCGCACAACGCCCGATGGCGAACAAAAGCGCGTACTGCGCGGCGAAAGCAGGCCTGAACCAACTGGCCGCAACGATCGCCATCGAACTCGCTTCGCATCGCATAAACGTCAATGTCATCGAGCCCGGTTGGATCGACACGCCCGGAGAAAGAGAAGCGTTCAGTTCCGCTTTTATAGAACAAGAAGGGGCGAAATTGCCCTGGGGGCGACTCGGCGACTCGCAGGAAATTGGCAAAGCGGCCGCGTTTTTAATGTCATCTGACGCCGACTACGTGACGGGAGCGGTCTTGCCGGTCGACGGCGCATTTCGTTATCGCGACGGACGAATGCTTGACTGAATCAACATCGCTTTCCCTGCTCGTCATACGCCCTGCATGTTCGCCGGTTTGTCGTCAATAGGAGCCCTTTCGTGCGTCTCATTTTCGATGCTCATCTCGATCTCGCTTGGAATGCGGCTTCGTTCGACCGTGATTTAACGCTGCCTTTAACGACGATGAGAGAATGCGAATCTTCGATGAGCGACGCTCCGCACCGCGGCCGCGCAACCGTCACCTTTCCTGAAATGCGTCGCGGCGGAGTTGGCGTTTGCATTGCGACGCTTTTGGCCCGCAGCGGCCCTGACCATCGACGACAACCGAAGTATGCGCGAGGCGATCTCGATTACGCAACCCGCATCGCCTGCTACGCTTCGGCGCACGCGCAGCTCGCCTGTTATCGGTTCTGGGAAGCCGCCGGCGAAATTGTTTGGATTCGCACGCGAGAAGATTTGCACCGGCACTGGAACCAAATTTCAACCCGATCGTTCGATGCGGACCAACCGATCGGCATGATTCTCTCTATGGAAGGCGCCGACCCGATAAGTTCGCCAGAAGCCTTACAAGAATGGTGGGACGTCGGATTGCGGGCGATCGGTCCCGCCCACTACGGCCGCAGTCGCTACGCCGCCGGCACCAGCACCCAAGGGCCGTTGACGCAAGATGGACGACGCCTCTTGCAAGCAATGCGGCAGCTGGGCATGGCGCTAGACGTCACCCATTTGAGCGACGACTCGATGCGAGAAGCCCTCGATCTGTTCGACGGCCCCATTTGGGCAAGTCATCACGCTTGTCGCAGCCTGGTGGCAGGAGACAGGCAATTGACCGACGAGCAAATACTTACGCTCGCTCAACGCGACGCCGTAATCGGCGTTCCTTTCGACGCTTGGATGCTGACGCCCCAATGGAAATCTTCAGGCTTCGATCGCTCTTTGGTCGGCGTCGAGAAGGCAATCGATCAAGTCGATCATATCTGTCAATTGACCGGCTCGACCCGCTGCCTCGGCATCGGCAGCGACCTAGACGGCGGCTTTGGAACGGAACAGACTCCGCACGACCTCAATTCGATCGCCGATTTGCAGCGGTTCGCCGATCTTCTGAACCAGCGCGGCTACGCCGATCAAGACGTCGACGCAATCTGTCACGGCAACTGGCTGCGACATCTCGCCGCAAGCCTGCCCAGCGAAACGCTTCAGCCTTAAGCAACTCGAATGATGCAACTCGACCGCATTGAAAACTCGTGGATCGATGACCGATTTAAGGGAATCCCAGGCGGAATTGCCCCGTTTCGTCTTCGCGAGATTGGACAACATGGTTGGAATATTCTTCAAGAAGATCTTCCGCTGCCAGTCGCAATCATCAAAAAGCCGCAGCTAGACCATAACCGCCGATGGATGAAGCAGTTTTTGCAACGCACAGGCGCCCAGCTTTATCCGCATGGCAAAACGACGATGGCGCCCCAACTGTTCGCGCTGCAGCTTGCCGACGGCGCCGCAGGCATCTCGCTGGCAACTTCGCAGCAGTTGGCAATCGCTCGACGTTTCGGCGTCTCCAGCGTTCTGTTGGCCAATCAAATCATCGGTCGAGCGACCGCCGATTATCTGGCAAACCAACTCGCCCAAGACGATCAATTTCAGTTTCTCGGGCTGGTCGATTCGCTCGAAACCGTTCGCCTGCTGGCCGACGCGGCCAAGCGATTTCAGCTAAAACGCCCAATCGAGTTGCTTCTTGAATTCGGCGTCGCCCAAGGCAGAACCGGAGTTCGAAGCATCGCCCAAGCTTTCAAGGTCGCGGCCGAAATTGCTCAACATGCCCCTGTGTTAAGACTACGCGGCATCGAAGGTTTTGAAGGAATCGTCTCCGGCGGTTCCGAGGAAGAGACCGAGCATTTGGTTCGCCAATACTTGCGGCAATTGTGCGAAGCGGCCGAAGCTTGCGTCCAACGTCAACTGCTCAACGCCGACCACCTTTTGCTAAGTGCAGGAGGCTCCGCCTTTTTCGATCTAGTCGTCGAGGCGCGACAACGGTTTCCGTTCGTCAGCGAGCCCAACGTGCTCCTGCGAAGCGGATGCTATCTAACGCATGACTCAGGCGTCTATGAAAAGTTTCACGCCCGAATGTTGCAGCGCGGCCTCGCCGCCGATCGGACCGAGCAGGGCCTCCTCCCTGCCCTGGAAGTTTGGGCTTATGTGCAATCTCGCCCAGAACCGACACGCGCTGTTTTGAACGTCGGCCGACGAGACTGTTCGTTCGACGCAGGCCTGCCCAAGCTGGAAAAATGGTATCGCCCCGGCGAGCATGATTGCCCGCAGCCGATCGAAGCGGGCGCCGCAGTTCAAGGTTTAAATGACCAGCATGCTTTGATCGACCTGCCGAGCGAATCGCCGCTGCGCCCGGGAGACCTGACGGCGTTAAGCATTTCGCATCCCTGTACGACCTTCGATAAATGGCGTCTACTCCCCCTCGTCGACGAGTCCTATAACGTCACCCATGCGATCCGCACCTACTTTTAACGCCCTTTTGTCCAAGCGCGCGCGTTCTTTTTTAGATTAGCGAAATTTACTCCAGTCGCTCATCGCCGCGGCGTCACGCTCCGGGTCGGCGTGGAAAGCGAAAAACCGATTGGGCTTCCGTTCAACATAATGGTCGGCGACCAAGACGCTACAATAGCGTCGCCATGGTTAGATAGAAAATGGTTGCGACGACCGCGATGCAG
>JBITAD010000067.1:0-19022 GCA_044439945.1 Blastopirellula sp. JB062 | reverse complement strand
AAAGATTGGAACTGGCCGATTTTGGCCGGACTGAAGCAGGGACAAGACGTCAAAGCTTTGGTCATGGTCTCGCCCGATACCACGTTCAAAGGTTTTAGCGCCGTGCAGGCGTTGAATCAGCCGGCGCTGCAAAACAAGATTTCAATCATGTTAGTCGCTGCCGAAGACTCGCGCGATTATAACGCCGCGAAACAAATCGAGCGTCAACTCTCGCGAGGACGTTTGAACGCGTCGGCCGATAGTCGCGATCTTTTTCTGGCGACCAAGTCAGGCGACGCCAAAGGGACGGCGCTATTGATGAATCCCGCCGTCAACGTGTTGCGCGACATTAAGTACTTGATCGACAATCGCATCATCGCGCGGAGCGACGAATTTCCTTGGAGAGATCGCTCGAGCCCGCTCAAATAACGGACGCCGCTAAGGGCGAATCGATTCGAGATCGACGCGATCGCAAAGGATCGCGCGATTGCCGTCGACGGTCGGCGTTAGAAAAAGGGTCGCCGCCGCATCGCCGGAGAGACGCAATTTTTTCAGAAACGTTTCTGGGCGAATGTCTAGCCCGCGGACTTTGACTTCCAGTCGGCCGATCCCCTGCTCTTGCAGTTTTTTCGTCAGCGATTTTCGATCGATCGTCGTGATCTCTCGGACGCGAAACGAGGCGACTAGCGCGTTGGCAAGCGGTTGTTCGCCGGTCAGATAAACGCTGCGCGGCATGATGCGGCCTAACCGATGTTGTGCCGCAAACGCATCGACTAGCCCTGCGGCCAATACCGCCGGATCGGGTTCAAACAGATAAGCGTTGATGGAAGGTGCGGTTTGCAGGGCGAAGTCGGCTGTTCCGGCAAAGCGATGCGCTATCCCATGGCGGTCGAGATGCGTGGCGCTTCGCTCGCCGGGGCGCACCGCCAACTTGCCGAACCATGCGATTAGTTGGCGGCATTCGCGTCGGCTGCTAATCCATTCTAGCTCGGCCGCATCTTCCCACTCGGCAGGCGTCTGGGTCGCCGGCGCCAATTTGATCGCGGCGTTCTCGTTGATTCGGCGCAATTGGTCAAGTTGCTCCGTCGTCGGCGAAAACGCATCGAGTTGCGTCGTACGTCGGTCGGTCGCACGGCGATCGGGGTCGCAATGCCACGCGTCGTAGGCGGCGACGTCATGCGAAGCGGCGTCGCCGCATTGAACGTCGATCACTTGCCGATGCGCCGCACAGTTCGCTTGAGCAAGCAGGCTGAGTTGCGGCGACAAGTCGACGCCTACGGCTCGTCTGCCGGCGGATAGAGCGATCAGGTCTCCGCCGACTCCGCAGCAAAGATCGGCCGCATGTGCCCCAGCGCCAAGCCGGTTCGCTTTATAGCGAGCGATCGCCTCGTCGGTCGCTTGTTCGAGACCCGTCCGCGTAAAGAACATGCGATCGGCCGCCGCAAACTTGGCCCGTCCGCGCCAGCGCAGTTCAAGTTGCTCGGCGATCAGCGTCGCCCGCTCTGGACCGATCGCTTTGCGCAATTGCGATAACTGCGATAACGAGAGGTCGGGCTTGTCGAACTGCGCAAAGATTTCGGCCGCTTCGTCTTCGATTAGCCAGCGAAGATTGCGGATTTCAGCGGTTTCGACAGTCATGCAAGCAGGTTTATCGAGAGCGGAAAAAGGGCGACGCGAACATTCTAACCTGAGAAACTCGACCGGGAATGACGGTTGCGCTTTACGGCAAGGTTTGCATGCAGGCGTTTGCTAGCGGCGGTCGATACCGAGATAGCAGCAGTTCGAAGGAAGGAGTGAACTCGGATGATCCGCCGCAATTTGACTTACGCCGCAATTATGGCCGCGTGTTTTGGCGGCCCTTATTCGTTTTACAATCCGGAAGCACGCAAGACGGTCGAATCGCTCTGGAGTCAAGCGAGCGACTTTTTGCCTGCGGCCAAGCAGCCAGAGGACGATACGGTCAAAAAGCCGGTCGCTTCGATCGAAGCGCCTAGCGCTGGCGAGACGCAGCCGGAGCAACCCAATCCGTTTGTCGTTCCGTCACTGACCGGCAGCGATGCGGTCAACGCTCCGATCGCCGGACCTCCGGTGCATGATTTTCTGGAAGTCTTTAATTTCAGCGCTGATGCGCGGTGGGTTTCGACTCGATGGCCGCGCGTTTCGACGGCGCTGGCCGATCTGAATTTAGAAGGCTTGCGAGCCCCGCTGGTCACGGGATCGCGATACGACGATTTGGCCGGCTCGATCACTTACTATTTCGATCGAGACGGTCACGTTCAGCGGATTACGTTTCAAGGGACGACCGGCGATGAGCGACGCTTGATCGCGATGTTGACCCGGCATTTCGACTTCAAACACGAACCGACCCTAGACGCCGGCCTTTATTTGGTCAAATGGAACGGCGATCCGACAAGCGTCTTGATGTTACGTAATGCGACGGTGATTGACGCGACCCAGCCGCATAAACGGCTTACCGTCTCTTTAGAAATCAATCGCCCGTCACGATATTACGGCTTGAGCCCGCAAATGACCGAAATGGTCGAGCAAGCGAAAGCGGCTCAGCGATGGGGCAAGCCTTAACGCTCGGAGCCGACCGTTTGCGCCGCTAATCGTTCGGCTTGTCGCCGGAGGCTTGCAGTTGGTTGACCAGCTTTTGCAAGCGTGCGACTTCCGCTTCGAGCTCGGCGACTCGATTTCTTAGTTGAATGTTTTCGCTCTGATCTTGGACGGGAGGAATCGGGTTGGCGCCCAACTCGGATAGCGCCCGATTCAGCATTTGCATGGCCGGACGGTTCGAGAACGGCCCTCTTTGCGGAACGCGCGGATCGTCGTTAACCAGGGTCGGAGGTTGACCGTCAAGGCGTACGTTTGATTGCTGCAGGCGATTGCCGACGTAATAGTTGATCGGCACGTCGCGGTCGTGCGGCATAGTCGCCAGAATATCGAGCAGATCTTGCGGCTGATTCACGCGCCGATTGTTTAACGCCACGATGATCGAGCCGATTGAAAGCCCCGACTGCTCCGCCGCGCTGCCGGGCGAAACGCTCTCGACGACGGCGCCGCGGCGAACCGAACTGCCGGTCGCTTCGCGATATTGTTCGGTCACCGGCACGACCCGAACCCCCAACTTGCCGCGCTGCGGCGCTGGCGGCGGCAACGGGTTGTCGCTTTCCAGACCGAGCGGATCTAACGGATTGCCGCTAGGCGTAGAATTGTTGGCGCCTGCCGGCGGCGGCAACATTTCGGGCTGTGCCGGTCGTTGCCCTAAAGTGACCAAGATCGATTGCGGCTCGCCGTCACGTTCGATCGACATTTTAAGGCGCGAGCCAGGAACTTGGTTGCGCATTAAGCGAGCGAACTGATCCAAACTGCTAACGGCGACCGTTTCGAGAGAAACGATGAGATCGCCCGGCTTTAAGCCGGCTTGTTCAGCGGGGCCGCCAGGATTGACTTTTAGTACGACCACGCCCGGACGATCTTGGTTTTCCGTTTGACCTTCCGCCGGCAGATTGTCAAGCGTCGCGCCTAAGTACCCAGGCTTGGCTGGGGTCGGCGTGGGCGCCGGGTCGCCGGGGGGGCGAATCATATTGTCGAGTTGGTCAAAAGCAGATTGGGCATGTCCCCAACTGGGAATCGCCAGAAGGGCCGCCAAGGTGAGAACCAGGTATCGCATTAAACTATCCGCCGCTAAGGTCGATTAAATCGAGAGATTGCTTCAGACTGCTTCTTCTATTGTTACCTGCCGGCCCCGGGCGCGGCAAAGCATTTCCGAATTCTTCTCGCAAAACCGATACTGACTTGCGCGGTGCGTTTGGGGTATTCTGCATCGATGCGACAAATTTCTAACGATCTGTTGAAGGTTCAACCTGCGGACCCTGCCTGTTATGGGGCCGCCGTCTGGATGGCGCTGGGCGGAGGTTTGCGACAGACCATGGCCGGCCGTTTGGCGGCTATTTTACAAGCCCAGCAACAAGGAAAAATTAGCTTTGACGGGCTTTTTGTGGCGCGCCGAGGCGAGCGACTTGTCGGCGCCGTTTGGGCGACTGAGCAACCAGGGCGATTTGCGACGGTTTGGCCCGCCCAGCTTATTCCGGGCGAATCGCTCGCCGTGGCGAAATTATTGATGCAAACGGTCGCAAATTTTCTTTCTAATCTTGATATCGAGATTGCGCAAAGTTTGATTGCGACTGACAAGTCGAGCGATCAGCGACATTTAGAAAGAGTCGGATTTCGACCGATCACGAATTTGGAGTATTTGTTTGTCCAAACCGCACAACTGCGATCTGATCTGGCGCAACCCGAATTGCGCGGCGTCGCGCTTTCATGCGCCGAAGAGGCGGCGGACGAGCTGATCGCTACCTATCCCGGCACCTTAGATTGTCCGGAACTAGACGGAATACGTCCTATTCAAGACGTGATCGCCGGATATTGCGATACGGGGGTATTCGATATGTCGCTGTGGCGGCGGCTCGAGTGGAAGGGAGAACGAGCCGGCGTCATGATTTTGGCGCCGACCCCAGATCTGCAACATCTCGAAGTCGTTTATCTAGGCCTACGTCCTGAAATGCGCAATCGCGGTTTGGGAAAAGCGGCGATCCAGTTGGCGTTGGCGGCGGCAGAACAACGTGGAATCGAGCGACTGCTGTTAGCGGTCGATCAGCGGAACGAACCGGCGATTCGTAGCTATATGGCGTGCGGTTTTTTGGGGTACGAAACGCGCCGGTTGATGGTTTTACGCGCTAGCGGCGGCGATACGTTTTCTGAGGCGGCGCAAGTCTCGACGTAAGTCGCTGCAAACCAAGGCGTTGGAAATCGCCGGGCTTCCGCACTCTCGCGGCTGCGGCTGACCGCCGCGAGATCTTAAACAAGTTTTCCACTCTGGCGCGAAAAAAAGAAACTCGGTTCCTACGGCGCACAGATCGTCAAAACTGCGTAAAAAAACGACCGCACGAATCGCTCTTGCATCGTTCCTCGCTTTTTTATGGCGATGCGCCCGTTCGGTGGTTTGACATGGGTGCTAGCAGCTTTAAAATCGTGCTCCAGTCAATGTTAAGAGTTCCGACAAAACGTCGCGGAAGCTCAATCGCGCAAACCGCTTAGGTTTGCAGTGTTTGCCTGCTGAAAGAGTCAGCCTGTGGTCATGGAAGACATCGATCTCGATATCCTCTCCGCTTTGCGCGTCTCGCTAGTCGAGCGAATCGGGCAAGAGCGATTCGACCTTTGGTTCAATTCGAGCGCCCAGCTTCGGATGGATCGCGACCAGTTGTTCATTGAAGCAGCCAGTCAGTTTACGATTGATTTTCTGCGTCGTAACTTTCGAGAGCAAATCGACGCCGCAGTCGCCGAAACAATGCCCGGCGCCACGGTTATTCAATATCGGGTCGCCGAGGACACGTCTGGTCAACAGGGCGGAAAAAAATCTCCGTCCGTCGTCAAAACGCCGGTAAAAGCTTCCAAAGCCGACGCTCGTAAAGATCTAAGCCGTCGCCGCAAGTTCTCTTCGCTCGAAGAGTTGATTGTAGGAGAATGCAACAAGTTCGCCTCGACCGCCGCGTCGATGATTATGAACCGCCCCGGCGAAATCAATCCGCTTTTTATCTGCGGACCGCAAGGCTCGGGAAAAACGCATCTGCTGGAAGGGATCTATGGCGAAGCGCGACGCAGCAAAAAGTTCGAGCGCGTCGTTTATCTCTCGGCCGAACAATTTACGACCTATTTTCTCGATGCGCTAAACGGCTCAGGCGTCGCCAACTTCCGCCGCAAGTATCGTGACGCCGATCTGCTGATTATTGACGACGTGCAATTTTTCGCCGGGAAGCGAGCGACGCGAACCGAGCTATTGCATACGCTCGACTCGATTACGCGCCGCGGCGGACAGTTGGTGTTGGCGGCTGATAAGCGGCCGACGGAACTTTCGGCTCTCGGCCCCGAATTGATCGCACGCTTCTCGGGCGGACTGGTCTGCGAAGTTAACGAAATCGATCGCGACACGCGCCGCAAAATGGTCGAAAAGTTGTGCGCCGTCCGTGATATGAACGCGCCGCGCGGATTGTTGGATTGGCTAGCCGACCATTTGCCAGGCGACGCTCGGATGATGTCTGGCGCAATCAACCGATTGTGGGCGACGGCGATGTCGGCGGGACGCGACGTCGACGTGGCGATGGCCGAAAACGCCTTGGCCGACATGGTTAGAGCTTGTACCCCGATCGTTCGCTTAGCCGATATCGAAACGGCCGTTTGCAAAGCGTTTGGGATCGACGTCAAATTACTGCGGAGCGCCAGCAAGTCGCGCAAAGCGAGTCATCCGCGAATGGTGGCGATGTGGTTGGCGCGCAAATACACCAAAGCGGCGCTCTCCGACATTTGCCAGTTTTTTCATCGTAAGAGCCATAGCACGGTGATCTCGGCCGAAAAGAAGGTCAACCTCTGGATCAAAGAATCGAAAAGCTTGCAATTGGCGGATTCGGCGATTCATGTAAGCGATGCGATCCGCCGTTGCCAGACCGAGTTAAAAGTGGCGTAATAGCCAGCGAAATCTGCGAGGTTTCTGCGTACGCTTCGCTTGCTGTTCGTCTCTACGCAGGCGGCGCCAGAATCATTAATTTTTGCGCCGCCCCCAGAAATCGAAGCCGACTGCTGCTATCTTTGATCAATCGCGTCTCAAGAGTAGCCAAACAGGTTCAGCGAGCAGGACTCGCC
The DNA here is from genome assembly GCA_044439945.1 of Blastopirellula sp. JB062. Taxonomy (GTDB): domain Bacteria; phylum Planctomycetota; class Planctomycetia; order Pirellulales; family Pirellulaceae; genus Blastopirellula. The sequence continues at coordinate 12,344 of JBITAD010000067.1, read as the reverse complement.
TAGAAAGCAACAGCGTATGACAAGCGGCGAAGCGACAACTCGGCTTCCGGTGATCGGAGTCATGGGATCAGGGAAAAAGGTTCACGGAGATCTGGCCCAGCAATTGGGCGCTTGGATCGCCCAAGCGGGATACAACTTGTTGACCGGCGGCGGCGATGGTGAGATGAAAGCGGTCAGCGAATCGTTTTACGCCGTCGCGGATCGCCCGGGACGGGTGATCGGCATCATTCCGGGCGACGCCTCGGGCGGATCTTACTCGCGGCGGTTGCATTATCCGAACCCCTTCGTCGAAATCCCGATCTATACGCATTTGCCGCAAACCGGCTATGAAGGGATGCAGGTCGCCAGTCGCAATCACGTCAATATTCTTAGCTCTGACATCGTGATCGCGCTGCCTGGAACCAAGGGGACCGCCGCCGAAGTTTGTTTGGCTCTTCGCTACGGTCGCCCGGTGGCCGCTCTGCTAGGGGGACGGTACAAAATTCCGGGGTTGCCGCCGGAGGTGCCGACGGTTTCCACAGTTGAAGAAGTGGCCGAATGGATCGCCGGTCTCGAACCGAAGCCGCTGCCGTCGAGTTGCCGTCTTAAAAAAGTAATGCCGCCAGACGAGATCTTGGCCCCCGATTTTTAAGCTCGGAGATCGCGGTTGGGCCGCTTGCTTGCTCCGGTGAGTTGTAGCGTCAATGGCGTATAAACTCGCCTAACGGAAGGTCTCAAATTGCGACGGGACCGCGGGACACTTTTTGCGCGTGCGTCGGCGTCCCCCCGGTCCTGCGAGTCGACGTGGGCGTAAGACCGGGGCATAAAAGTGCGCCGTGCGAAGTCCCGGTCGAGCAGTCAGGCCAGCGTCAGAGATAGTTCCGTTCTTCGAATTCGAGCACGTTTTCTCCATCGGGCAACGCAGCGACTTCTTCAAAGCTGAGAAATCGAACGTCGCACTGCGGCGGCGGATCGACTTTATAGCGATCGCCTGGCCGAATCTTCTTCCACAAGCGGACCCGACTCACCCCATTTTTGCGGCTTATTTTGATGCAGTCGTCTGATTGACGCTCGACGACGAGCGTCACTTTTTGTTTGATATTCGCCACTTACGTTCCCCCTGAAAATTGCTGCTTCTCTGTTCCGCCTTTGCGAGCGTGCTCTGCCGGCATGCCTCGAAAGTTGTAGCTTATCGAAATTCGAGATTTTTACACAACAATTGGAAGCATTGCGCAAAAAAAGAAAGCGGACCGATGGGTCCGCTTTCTTCGCTGCAATATTGGTGGAATGGGGATTAGACGAATTTCGTCTTGCCCGGCATGGCGACTTCCGGTCGTTCGATATCGCCCCATTCATAAGCTTTGGGGGTCAGATCTTCCTTCGAGTTGATCGCATCCTCCCAGGTGATCTTGTTGCCGGTATAGGCGGCCATGCGGCCCATGATCGCCATCATCGTACTACGGGTCATATAGATGCCGTTGTTGATGATGTTGCCCGAACGCATACCTTCGTACAACGCTTTGTGTTCCAGGTCGTACATGTTGCCGCCTTTGCCGCTGTACTTCCAGGGTTCGCCCTTGGTCGGGGTAACCGTGCCGCTGAGGATGGCGGCGGTGCCGTTGGTTCCAAGCACGTAGTCGTTGACGTCGTTGTAGCAACCAGCCATTTGGCGGCAGTACGAGAAGGTTTTGACGTCGTTGGGGAACTGGTAGGCGACGCCGAAGTGATCGTAGACGTTACCCCACTTCTCTTCGGTGCGAACTTGACGCCCGCCGACCGCTTCGCAGCTTAACGGTGCGGCGTCGTCGTTTAGCCATAACGCCTTGTCGAGACTATGGATATGCTGCTCGTTGATGATATCGCCGGCGAGCCAGGTGTAATAAGTCCAGTTACGAACCTGGTTTTCCATCTCGGTCCAGTCGGGCTTGGGCTGACGATACCACAAGGTGCCGGTCAAATAGGTTTCGTGGATCGCGACCAGATCGCCGATCGCGCCCTCTTTGATTTTGGCGATGGTTTCTTGCACCATCGGCGCGTATCGCCAGCAAAGGCCGCTGACGATGCTCAAGTTTTTCTTGCGCGCCATCTCGACCGTTTCAAACACGTGGCGACAACCGGGGCCGTCGACGGCGACCGGCTTTTCGCAGAAAACGTGCTTGTCGGCTTCGATCGCGGCACGCAAGTGAGCCGGACGGAAGTGAGGCGGCGAACAAAGCAGCACGGCGTCAATGTCCGTCTCCATCACTTGCTTGTAGCCGTCGAAACCGGTGAAGCAAGTGTCGTCGGTCACTTCCAGGCGATCGCCCAAAGCTCTCGAGAGTCGCTGGCGAGCTTGCGCGAGCACGTCAGGAAAGATATCGCACAGCACGGTGACTTTCAGATTGGGATCGCCCTTGGTGGCGTTCTTCGCCGCACCGCTGCCGCGGCCGCCGCAACCAATCAAGCCGACTTTAATCGTATCGTCGCCGGCGGCGTGGGCGCTGCGAGCCAGGCTCAAACTGCCGGCTGCTGCGGCGCCGCCGATGGCGGCCGACTTACGCAGAAAATCGCGACGCGAATCTGATTGGGGAGTGCTGTTTTCGTTCGGCATTAGAAAGAAGCTCCTTTGGCAGGCAATTGATGCGTCTCGTTGGTGGTGAGGACGCTCATATTCTGAATGTAGAGACGCTTAGATAGGTGTGAAGCAATTGATTCTAGATGGAGACGGCAAATGCCGCCATTCGATTTTACAGGTCTTACGAAGGTTTTTCGGCGTTAAATTTCCCTTTGCGCACATTCGACGGCTTCTAGCGCAAACCAGCGATGAATTTCCGAAAGTCGGCTTCTAACGCCTTTAAATCTGCCGTTACAAATTTTTGGAACTCGATCAAGCGCTCCTCTTGCGGCGGGTCATGCAAGGGACGCCGCTTTGACAGATGTTTTAAATAGTTGACGTATGCGTCGGGATAACGTTTCAGCAGAAAGTAATTCAACGCCCAACTTAGCGCATAAGCGTCAAGCGCCGTTTCCGATTTCCGAAATTGGTCGTCGTCGATCAGCAATTGCGGTATCAGTGCGACCCCTGGCCGCTGGACGAGTCGTTTCGCTTGCGGCAAGCGAATCCGATTGATCTCGCCGATGCCGCGCCACCCGCGCGAACTAGAAAGATCAGGCGTTTCAAAATAGATCGCCAAGCCTTCGCTGACCCACACCGGATTGTCGGCGAGTCGAATTTGCAGACCGCAGTTGTAAGCCAGTTGGTGGGTCGCTTCGTGCACGATCGTCGCGACCAGCCAGGTCGCTTCAGGACGCGCTAGAATCTTATTGATGCGTGCGATATCGCGTTTGCTAGTGCCTGAGGCACGCGCGGCGTCGGCTCCGGTCAAATCGTACATCGCTACCCGATTGGTATGCATGCTGTAATAGCCGACGATCGATCCGGCCGCGTCGCCCAACTCATCTTTGCCATAGGCGGCGTAATTTCGTTTGTTATCAAACACGATCGCGATGAGCGGTTGCGTCGGTTCGTGCAGATCGACGCCGCGCTGTTTCCAATAATTGACGAAGCCGCGATAGAGTCGCTCGTAAAGTGAACCGCACCAATAGGCGTACGCTTTTGAGGTGTTATAGAAAATGAGATAGTGGGCCGTTTCATGCACTTCAAAGCCGGGGGGCAGTTCGGCCAGGGTTTGCGCGATCAGCGCCTGGTCGTCTAGCGGCGCAAACGTTTCAGACGTTTGTTGTTGGGCCAAGATATCTTCGGCCAAGATCGGCCACATCTTGCCGTCGGGCGTTTCTAAAATGACGCCGCTGGGCCCTTCGGCGATGATTTTACCCGACTTTGTCGTTTCGACTTCTTGACGCAGAAACGTCACGGTCTCTAAAGCGCGGGTCGACGACGCGGCGGCGAGCAAAGCGAACCAGCAACCGAATTGTGTGAGCAGGCGCGAATGTTTCATGGTTTCAGTATACGCATGATCGTCGTCATGCGCCGAATTTGCCGACCAAGGAAACGATGCGAATTAAGATTCGGCGGCACGAATCGCAGGCCTGAGCAGCATAATCGTTATGATCCCCAGCGCGGACGAAAACGCCAGATTAATCAGGCATAAGCTGGCGACGTTATCTTCAGCTCCATAATGCAACATCTCAAAAATCGTCCGCGAAAGCGTGTCGACTCCCGGAGGCGTGACCAAATACGAGGCGGTCACGTCGTTGGTCGCCAGCGCAAACGCCAGCAAGAAGATCGCAACCAACGCCGCCGGGCGGCGGGTCACGCCGACACGCCACATTCTTTTCCACCAGCCGTACCCCTCTAGTTGAGCCGCTTCGTCTAAATCGCCTGCGTCGGCACGAAACAGATGCCAGGTCAGCAGCAAGCAAATGGGCAGGCTAATCACGATCAAAGCGATCGCCGGAGCGAAAATTGTGTGATCGTAGAGATAGATCAACGCAGGCGATTGCCGGCGGTTCAATAGCCAGATCAGCGACAACGCGATGATCGGCCCCGGAATGCCGAACAACACGCCCGACAACGTAGCGATCAAGTAACGGCCATACCGTAGTCTCAACGCGTACCAAGCGACGCAAACGCTTATCGACGCCGTCGCGGCGGCGACGACCGCGCCCAATGCGAAGGTCCACTGAAACAGGCCGAGATGCCGCTCAAAAGCACGCGCGATAAGCTCGCCCAGTTTAGCGGTCGACCAATAGCGGACGACTTGCCCGTCGGTAACCTCGACGATAAGACCCGCTTTGTAGAGCAGCGCGCCGATCGGTATGCCGAACAACAATAATACGACGAGCCAAACGCTTGCCGTCGCGAGCGTTCGCCGCCGCCTGGTGAGCGGAAAAATCATCGCACGCGACGGCATTTCACTTGTTTGGCCAGGGGCCAGCCTTGCCGCCAACGCCGTGGCGATCAGCGTTAATCCCAAGGTGACGAAGGCGGCCGGCCAGATCGGCAGCGACGTTTGATCGACCGCTTCGCCAAGCGTGATGCCGGTGAACAGGACTTCAGCGTAAGTACGAACGTTGCAAATGCTGGTAACGGTCATTTCGCCGAACGAGACGACGCCAATCCAAACCGCCGCGATCAATACGCCCGGCAATGCCCTTCGCAGCGTAACGTTAAATAGGGTGGAAAAGGTAGAACTGTTCAGCAACGCATCCTCTTCTAGCTCGGGGGCGCAGGCCGCTAATTGCAAACGAACGAAGAAAAAGGTCGCAGGAATCGCCGCGACAGCGTGCAATAGGATTGCGCCGAACCAGCCGTCGAGCAAAAACGGATTGGCCGCCGGCCCGATTAGATCATGCAGCCACCCTTGCGGTCCGAAAGCGGCTCGCCAAGCGCCGCACGTAAGATAGAGAGGTTGAAATAACAGCAGCGTCAGCAAAGCTTGAGCAAGCCAACGGCCTGTGAGCGGGAGCCGCGCCAGTGAGATCGCCAATGCGGCGCCGATCGGCAGCGCGATCGACGCCGCGCCTAGCGCCAACAGCGCTGAAGCGCCGACCAAACGAAGCGTCAAACGGTCGCCGCTGATCGCAAACAGGGCGATCGCGGCGAAGAAGAGAATCGTAAAGTAAAGGAAACGTGGCTTCACGCGAGGGCCGAAAACAAAAAACGGAACGCGTTAGTTTTCGTCTGTCCCCAGCAGCTTTTCCTCGACCTTATCAGCTTGCCAGGCGATCGCGGTCATTACGCGCGTCAGGCCCAAAGCGTCGGAGGTGTCGGCCAGTTCGTTCGCCTGAACGGCGATCATTTCGCCGGCCGGGGTCGTAACGAAGGCGAACGCGCCATGAATCATCTTCGTGTTGTAACGGAGCAATGCCACGGCGTTGCGCTCGGTGGCAGGCCCGCAATAAGATTGGAACGTTATGAGGCTTTGCCCGTCTTCATCTTTCCGGTCAAACGAAACCTGTACGTTTTGTTTGCGCAGGCTGCCGACCGGAACGGTAACGACGAGATTGTCCGCTTCTTCGGCGATAGCCCATGAGTTTGACTGAGCGACCGCTTGAACCAGTTGCTTGGGGTCGGCTTTCGGTTGAGCGGGGGCAAGATCGTCGAACGACATCGAACTGCCGACGGCGGCGCCTGCGGCGGCCATGGGCGCGGCGCCTTGTTGCGGCGGGTGCGGAGTCGCGGGGCTAGGCGACATGTTCGAGACGTTCGCCCCGGGCGTCATCGGCTGGCCTTGCATCGACTGTTGAATCATGCCGGGCATCATCATGCCGAAGCCGGCGCCCATGCCCATGCCCATGGCGTTATTGCCGGCGCCGCCCCCCTGCTCCGCCATTTTCGACATGCTGTTGGCCGCTTGGTACATTGTGAAGGCGCGTAAGTCGCCGATCGCTCCCATGCTGCTGCGCGCGTCAATCGCTTTTTGGACTTCTTCAGGCGGCGTAATCGCGTTGATGAAGAAGTCGGCCAGTTCCAAGCCGTATTTGGCGAAGTCTTCGGCGACTTTAATTCGGGTGCCGGCGGCGATTTCGTCAAACTTGGCCGGCAAGTCGAGCATGCCGATCTTGGCCGTTCCCAGCAAGTCGGTCAGTCGTGAGACGATCAAGTCTTTGAGGAAAGACGTCACTTCGTCGGTGGTGTACTTGCCTTGCGTGCCGACAAGGGTGTTAAGCAACAGTGCCGCGTCTTGAATGCGGTACGAAAATTTGCCGAAGCTTCGCAGGCGGACCACGCCGAAGTCGGCGTCACGCACGGTGATCGGCTGACGCGTGCCCCATTTTTGGTCTAAGAAGGTTTGCTTGCCGAAAAAGTAAACTTGGCACTGAAACGGCGACTTCTCCCAAGGAATTGTGAGAATGCTCGTAATCAGCGGCAAGTTTTGCGTGGTTAGCGTGTATCGCCCCGGGGCGAAGCTATCCATCGCTTTTCCGTCGCGAAAGAAGATCGCTTCTTGATTTTGCTGAACGATCAGTTGAGCGCCATATTTGATATCGGCTGACCCGCTTGAGGGTTCGCGATGGACGAGCGAGCGATTCGTTTCGTCAAAATATTGAATGACTTCTAGTCGAAGACCCATGGCGATTTGCTCTCGTTAGACTTGTTTTGATTCGATTGAAAGACGCATTCACGCATGCGCCTGAGGGACGTCGCTATGTCGACTACGTCGGAGGCGGTCTTGCTTATTGCCCAGGTTCCGACCCGATTCCCTGCAACATGTTTTCGCGTTCGTCTAATTTGGCGAGTACGGCGTCGACGTTGGCGATCACCGGCGGCAATGCGACGGCCGGCGGATCGCTGGAAGTCGGCAGTTTCTCCATCGATTCGGCGACTTGGTCGACTTGGCCGATCAGTGCGGCGTCGTAGTCGTAAACGTCGTCTAACTGATCTTCGCCGATCTGGACAAAGTCAAAAAAGCCGCTGTACCCCGGCATGGCGCCGCGCAAACGCCCGATGGCGGCGTCTAACTTGGCGCGAAGACGGTCAATCAGGGCAAGTTGGTCAATTTGGCCTAGGTCGACCAAGATGCGCCCGTACGTATCGAGCGACGATTTTGCGCGATCTAACCGATCGGCGAGCCATTTTCGGGTGAGTGCGTCGGCGTCGCGCCGATACTCTTTTTCTAGATAACCGCTAAAACCGGGAATGTAGCGCAAAATCGTTTCAATCGCGCCGCGATTGTTAGCATGTTGTTTGGGGTCGACCAATGGAGCACTCCCAGCAGAAGAGCGAAAAAGCGAGAACGTCGTCAGTATCTATTCGTCGCCGAAGCCCAAATATTGGATTGGCGGCTTGCTACCAGTCGTAAGTGAAAAGCCTACCACGTTTTACCCCATGATGCGAAGCTTCGCGGCGAACAAATTTTTCGCTCCGCCGTAACGATTTGCGGATCCAAGATTCGCCTAGGCGGCGGATTGCGATTTTGCTATCGTCCCGCGTCCCTACGACCCGAAATTGCTAGGAAAACTATCAAAGGGCAATGATGAAGCCGGTCTGTTTTGCAATTTGTCTTTTGCTGCTTTTGCTCGGATGTACCAAAAACGGTGCGATTCGCAGCCCTTTTGGTTGGGGCATTAAAGATGACCCGGCCGAATTGGCCAAATATGGTCCTAATCCGGTCCAGCGTCGCGACGAGATCCGCCGAATGGCGCGGTACGCCGAAGATATGGGCGACTCGGAAAAACTGCTGACGGCGAACAAACTGACGCAACAAATTAAGGAAGAGCAAGATCCGTTGCTGCGGATCGAAATTTTGAAAGCATTGGCAACTTTGCAGACTCCCGCCGCTCAGGAAGGTTTGCGATCGGGCTTGTACGACTCGGAGCCGCGCGTCCGCGTGATGGCGGTCGAAACGATGGTGGTCGGCAAAGCGCCAAATGCGGTTGAAGAGTTGGGAGATTTGATCGTTCGCGATCGCGATCATGACGTGCGAATTGCCGCCGCCAAAGCACTGCGCGAATATGATACGCCAGAGGCTCGCAAAGCGCTGCTGCCGGCCGTTCAAGAAAATGACCCGGCGCTGCGTTACGCCGCGATTCAGTCGTTGCGCAAGCATAGCGATGTCGATTACGGCGGAGATACGTCAAAATGGGAGGCTTACGCAATGGGCGAAGATCCGGGCCCTCCTGAAAACGTCAGCATGGCCAGTTGGCTGGTCCCTTCTTTCATGAGATAAAACGCCGCGCGACGGCGCCGATTGTTGCGTCCCTTCGGACTTCGGCAACCTGGAGGGCAAATGCGGGTTTGTCGTTTCTGCGGGCCAGGCTCCCCTCGAATGCGAAATCCGCCGGAGCATTGTCAATCGATCTGATCTCATTTCGCGGTTGCATCCGAAAACTGCGTATGCCAAGCTGACGGGTAGGCGATTGCAGCGAGGCGTAGTTTGCCCAGGCGGCAAACTGACGACAGATTCTCAAGGCACGGATGATGCGACAACTTTTGACGGTATTGACGCTTTTGGCAATTAGCGGCTTTTTCGCTCTTCAATTGGCCGCCGACGGTTTGCAATTGCAATCGCCGAGCCAAGGCGAAGCGGAGACGTTGCAGCTTGACGCACCGGTATTGCGGATCGCGCTGCGGTTTGGCGCCGGCGAGGATCAGGAGACCGCGGCGGCGACGCAAGACGATAAGCCGGCGCCGATCGCCCCATTAACGGCCGAAGAAAAAGAGGCCGCCCAGTCGGTCGAAAGCGATACGGATCAGCGACCGCTGTTGAAGTTGTTGCCGATGAATCAGCCCAGCGGCGCAGTTGGTTCGAGCGTCGCCCCGACGATGGAAAATCGGGTCGAAGAGGCGACTTCTACCCCGCCAGCCAAAATGCCGAGCGACTTACCGGCGCAGTCGAAATCGTTCTCGGAAAAGACGGAGCTGCAGGAAGAGAAAAAGGACAGTGCAGAGAAGGCGGAGCGCCCCGAAGAGGAGCCCGCCAAATTGAAACCGGCCGACTTGGAGCCGCCAAAAGAGTTCTCGCCCGAACTGCTGCGGTTGCAGGGAAAAATTCGCCGCGTGCTTGACGCCTATTACCGCAAGCCGATCGACGTTGCGCGAGAAAACCCTTGGGCGACGATGCACGCCATGTTGCCGTACGGAGTTGATGCGCAAGTGCGGACCGGCGGTCGCGATAGCCGTGCGGTCAATGCGATTGGTTGGTTGTGCTGGAACGGCAAGTGCAAAGGGCAGAACCTGTTTTACGTTGACCGCGGTCGCCTGGGAGCGCGGCAAGGGCCTGGCGTGCAAGGGCACCATGGTCAGTTTTTGGCGATGCTCGCCCAAAGTTACGTCGCTCCGTCGTACGAAGTTCGCGTCGGAAACGAGCGATTTCAGATCGCCGACTTGATCGAGTTTGAAAAAGAGACCTGTCGCCCGGCTAGCGAATTGACTTTCAAGCTAATCGCTTTGTCGTATTACTTGCCGATTGACGCACAGTGGCAAAGCGACGACGGGCAGCAGTGGACGATCGAGCGATTGATCGATGAAGAGTTGCGCCAGCCGGTGATCGGCGCCGCGTGCGGCGGAACGCATCGCCTGATGGGATTGACCTATGCGGTCCGCAAGCGCGAACTTTCGGGCGAACCGCTGACGGGACATTGGAAGCGGGCCAAGATTTTCTTGGACGATTACTACGCCTATACGTTTCGCCTGCAAAATCCTGACGGCAGCTTTAGCACCGAATGGTTTGAGGGAAGAGGCGCCAAGCCCGACTTGCAGCGCCGCTTACAAACGACCGGGCACATCGCCGAATGGCTGGCTTACGCATTGCCGGAAGAAGAGTTGACGACGCCCAAGATGGAAAAGGCGATTGATTATCTGGCCACGATTCTTGAGCGGAATCCGCGTATGAATTGGAGCATTGGACCGCTGGGGCATGGGCTGCATGCGTTGGCGATCTACGATCAGCGGGTTTTTGAGACGCCGCCGGGGCATCGTAGCGCCGAAGTCGCGTCGAAATTGCCATAATCTGCAGGGTAAGCCTAAATTCTCGCGGTCGGCGTAGTTGCCTAGAACGTCGATCTTTTCTAGGATGCTGTCACGTTCGCGCTTGGCCTTGAGCCCCCCCTCTGACTCGGCGCATCGCCGAACTGACCTCCACGGATGAAGCAACAGAAATTCACCAAGCAATTCGCAGAGTTTCTTCGGATCGGCGCTGCGCTGGTGAAACAAGCGGAAGCCGACGCACTGCTGATTTTTGTCGAGGGCGTCTGCGAGTGGGAGCACATCAAAGAGGGCGCCGGCGCCGCCAAAACGATTATCGCGGCTGATAAAGAGGAGGCGCTAGAGGGCGCTGAAGAGGCCGGTTTGCTGCCGATCGTCGTCGAATTGGACGAAAGTCCGATCTTGGAAAAGCTGACCCACGCGTTGGTCGAATCGGTCGCCGATGACTTTATCGCCACCGGCGCGACCGTCGTCGCGCTGTACAGCGGTTTTGACGAGTCGCGCATTGATACGATCAGCCTGGTTCGCCTGTCGGAGCATTTAGGGCGTTTGACGTCGCGCGATCTTCGTCGGTTAGAGACGAGCGTGCCGCTAGAAACGCTAAAGCATGTGATCGATTTGGCGGTCGATATCGGCCGCGAAGGCCGCGAAGGGAAGCCGGTCGGCACAATGTTCGTGGTCGGAGATCACCGCAAGGTCCTGCATCATAGCGTCGCCAGCGGGTTTGATCCGATCAAGGGCTATAACCGCAAAGAACGCAGTATCTTTGATGGGCGCGTTCGTGAAGGGATCAAAGAAATCGCTCAACTCGACGGCGCGTTTATTATTAACGCCGACGGGGTTGTCGAAGCGGCGTGCCGTTTGGTCGACGTTTCTTCCGCGAGCGTCACCTTGTCGAAGGGACTAGGGGCGCGGCACTGGGCGGGGGCCGCGATCAGCAAAAAGACGAAATCGATCGCCATTGTCGTCAGCGAGTCGAACGGTACGGTTCGCGTTTTTCAAAATGGCGAAGTGATGTTGCGTATCGAGCCTTTCCGCAGAGCCATGAAGTGGAAAGATCTCGATTTCGACAATGCCGGAGAGTAAGCGATGTCTGCGTCCTCGGACCCTGCTCCTTTCGCGGGGCAGGTCATACCGGTCGACTTGCATGACGACCGACATGCCAGCTCCGTCTTACGACTGCTAGAGCAATACTCGCTGGACGTGATGGGAGGCGAAAAGCCGCTGTTGCCGGAAGTGCGGCGGCATCTGATTGAGCGCCTGCGAAGCTTTCCGACTTATGTCGGGCTGCTGGCGGAAGAAGCGGGCGAGTTTGTCGGCTTGGCGAACGGATTTAAGAACTTTTCGACCTTTACCGCGCGTCCGGTGATTAACGTGCATGACCTTTCGGTCGATCCCCAGCATCGCGGGCGCGGGATTGGGCAGGCGATTTTGGAAGAGATGTCGCGCCGCGCTCGCCAGCAAGGCTGCTCTTATCTGACCCTGGAAGTTCGGGCCGATAATCCGGCGCGGCGGCTTTATCGACGTTGCGGTTTTGTCGGCGGCGATCCGCAAACCGACGAGCTGGCCTTCTGGAAAAAACGGCTCGACGAAGAAACGGTCTGAACGACGCGGCCAAGATGGTTTGCATGTTAATCTTTTGGCCTCATTGATTTTTTTCGCGAGATCTTCTAAGATGTGCCGGCAATGAAAGTGATACTGATTCTCAGTAGTGTTTCGCCTGGGGTGGAATCACCATGTCGAAAATTGGCGAGCGGTTGCCTGAAAAGAAGAAGATCGTCCAAGATCGGCGCAAGCTGCGGCGGGCTTTTTGGAATCGCGAGATGCGCAAATGGCATTGGATTAGTTCCGCCATTTGTTTGGTCGGAATGATTCTTTTCGCCGTGACCGGCATAACGTTGAATCATGCCGATCAAATCTCGGCCGTGCCGCAGATCGAGAATCGTACGGAAGCGTTGCCTGCCGCAATGCTTGACGTTTTGGCGCGGCAGCCCGA
>JBITAD010000066.1:0-4598 GCA_044439945.1 Blastopirellula sp. JB062 | reverse complement strand
CGATCCTTTCGGCGGGTACACCGAGTCGGACCAAGCGAACTTCGCCAGCTTGTCGCTGTCGAATCGTTTTGATTCGATCGAGCTAAACCTAAAGCGAGGCTGGACCGGCGCCGGTTGCTGGTTCCAAGGATCGTGGTGGGGCGGTTTTCGCTACTTCCGTTTGAGTGAGGAATCGAATTACGTCACTCAGACGAATACCGGCTCGATGAACTACGCCGTCGAGACCGACAACGACATGTACGGCGCCCAAATCGGCGGCGATTTAACGTCTCGCCTGACGACCCGTTTGAGCCTGACCGGCTTTATCGAAGCTGGTCTCTTTGGCAACCGCGGCGTGCAAGACACGACAATCTTGCTCAACAACGCCGGAGGAAGCGCCACCGTGTTTGAAACGGCTGACGCCCACCGAGCGTCGTTTGTGACCGAAGGGGGTTTCCACGGTAATTTTCGCGTAACCCCCAATATGGCGGTCAAACTCGGCTATCAAGTCGTCTATGTCAACGGCGTCGCTCTGGCGATCGACAACTACAACTTTACCACCGGCGCCGGAACCGCACCGTCAGCTTTGGCAAGTCGCGGGGTGCTGGTTGACGACAACGGTTCGGCCTTGTATCACGGCGCCACGGCAGGACTGGAACTTGTCTGGTAGACGTTAATCACTATCAACAAACAAGTTACGAAAAGGTCGGCAAATATTGCCGGCCTTTTTTTATTGCAATTTTCGCGGCAAAAATAGGGGAACTTCGCAAAGTCTCCTCTCGTCTAATCGATGCTGCAAAGTCTTCGTACTTTCCCCCCATGAAAAATTTTGGGGAATTCAGCGAGTCTGCGTCAGATCCGTTGTAATCCGACTCTGCAGCAACTATTTTCGTTACTGCGGGTAAATCCGCCCCCCAAACGGCCTGCCATTATCGAAGCAAACCGCATCGCTTTGATGGCCTGCCTAATCCTTACAACCATCAGCCTCGACAGCCTAAGCGCCAGGCGTCTTGCTAGCTTTTCGCGCTAGACAAGCATCGCGTTCGGAGACTTGCAACATGAAACGGTCCTCTGGTAACCGTCGCCGTAAATCGAATCATCGCCGCAGCAATGGCGTTTCTCGAAAGCTGGAGTCGCTGGAAGCTCGTATGGTCATGGACGCCGCCGGTTACGAGGCGGCGCTCGATTCTTTCATGGGCGCCGATCGAGTCGGAAAAGACGGCCCCTTGGCGATGCTGGGCTGGGATCTGACGCTGATCTATCACGGCGGCGACCTCAACAACGGCCCGACAATTGAAGACCCGGATGCGGTCGAGGGCGGCGCGGCGATCAATGCGCTGACCAGTTCGGTGCGAGATCAGTATTTGATCGATTCGAACAATCGCATCTTGCTCGACTTAACGGTCGCGAACTCGGCGTCAAAAACCCAGTTTTTAACTGGATTATCGCAAATCGCGTTTCAACAGACGGGCGAATTGGGCAATGCCATTTCAGGATGGTTACCGATCGCCTCGTTGGGCCAATTGGCCGGTCTGTCAGGTCTGGCAACCGTGTCGGCCGCAGCGGTGACGACCAATGTCGGCTCGGTCGAAAGCCAAGGGGACGCGTCGATGCTGACCGACGAAGTGCGTGCCGAGTACGGCCTGGACGGCAGCGGTCAAAAAATCGGCGTTCTTTCCGACAGCTACGACGGTCTCGGCGGCGCCGCGGCGGACGTCGCCTCGGGCGATCTGCCCGGCGCGGGCAATCCTGACGGCAATACGGCGCCGATCGAAGTGCTGCAAGATTGGATTGACATCAACTCCAGCGACGAAGGTCGCGCGATGCTGCAACTGGTGCACGACGTCGCACCGGGCGCCGATCTGGCGTTTACGACCGCGTTTACTGGAAAAGCAGGCTTCGCGCAAGGCATCTATAATTTGGCGGCGGCCGGCTCGACGGTCATTGTCGACGACGTCAGCTACGCCGACGAACCGTGGTTTTCAGACGGCATGATAGCGAAGGCGGCCGATCAAGTCGTGCAAGACAACGTCGCCTACTTCACTTCGGCCGGCAATAGCGCACGCAAATCGTACGAAGGCGATTATCGCTGGAGCGGCAATACCTATGCAGCGGCCGCGTTTGACTCGGCAGAGGGAGCACCCTTCTTTTTTGGGGGCGAATCGCTAGATTTCGATCCGGGTTCGGGCGTTGACGATCGCCAATCGATCACCATTCCCGCCGGCGGCGGCGTGCAACTCGCGTTTCAATGGGACGACACTTTCTTAAGCGAACATGGCATCGCTTCGGCCGCAGACATTGACATCTACGTGATTGTCGGCGACACGATCGTCGCTGGCGGCGTCGATTTCAATACGGACGCCTTTGAATTTTTCAGCGTCGGCAACTCTAGCGACACCGACGTAAACGCTGAAATCATGATCTTGAAGCATAGCGGCGTCGCGCCGACTCGCGTCAAGTACAACATGTTTCGCGGCGAGATGATCGTCAACGAGTACGCCACCAACAGCGGAACTGCCGTCGGCCATAGCAACGCCGAATATGCGATGAGCGTCGGCGCCGCCTACTATGTCGATACTCCGGCCTTCGGCGCCGCCGAGCCGGTCCAAGAATCGTTCTCGTCCGCCGGCGGCACGCCGATCTTGATTGACCAAGCGGGCAACCGAATTGCTCCCATTTATCGTCAAAACGTCGACATTGTCGCCCCGGACGGTACCGACACGACCTTTTTCCCTGGCGGCGATCTGACCAATACGGATTCGGACGGCACCGGCTTCCCCAACTTCTTCGGCACGTCGGCAGCGGCGCCGCACGCCGCCGCGTTGGCCTCGTTGATGCGTCAGGCGAATCCCAGCATTTCAGCTCTCGAAATTCACCAGTTGATGCGTGAAACCGCGATCGACATGGATGATACGGCCACCGTGGGGTTTGACGTCGGCTATGACTTTGGAACCGGATACGGGTTTGTCGACGGCGAAGCGGCCGTGCTCGCCGCCTACTTTGCCGGCGGCACTCAAACTGGCGGCGACGCCTCGTGCGGCGTCTATTCGGGACCGGCAGCCATTGAAGTGCAAGCCGGACTTGGCGCCAACTTGTTCGTCACCGGGCACGCTATGCTCGATAACGGAGTTGAGAACGGCCAACTAGGTTACGACTACGAAATCCTCGACTTCCTCCGCGGGCAAGGCACTTTCCAAGAAATCGCAGCGGCCGACTACTCCATCGCGGTGATCGGCAACGATGACGCCGATTGGGGCTTTTCGTCCGGCGCTCAAGTTGCAGTCGGATACGAGGCGACCACTTTCTATGACGTAGATGACATCACTCCGTTGATGTGGAGCCAAATTCTGGCCCATGACGCCTTGATTATTTTGTCTGACGAAAATTCGATCGCCGCCGGCGGCTTGACCGAAGAACAGATTCAAACGATCGTCGGCGCCAAAGACGCCATCGCTGATGCGGTGAACGGGCATGGGCTGGACGTTTGGGCAAACGCAGGCAGCCAAGACGTCGGCTATTACGACTTTTTGCCGACCGACGCGCTTGAGGCCGTCGCGCTTGAAGACGATCCGGCTCTATTCATTCCCACGACCGAAGGTTTGGGACTGGGCGTCAATACCGACATGACCAACGCGGATCCGGCTTTGGTCGAATTTGAGAATTACGCCTCTTCCTTCTTCGGAATCGAACGACGCGCTAACGACGAAATCGTTTCGATAGGCGCGATGAACGTCGCTTTCGTCGAAGACGCCATCGTCAAGGCGAACGAAGCCACGACGATCATGATGCACGGCGTGACCGGCCGTAAATTTAACGACGCGAACATGGACGGCGTCCGTCAAGCGGACGAAGCAGGCCTGGCAGGCTTCACCTTCTTTATTGACGAAGATGGGGATGGTCGCATCGGGTTATGCGAACCGTCGGCTATCTCGGATGCGAACGGAGAATTTACGCTCTATCCTCGTTATAGCGGCACGTTCAACATTCTGCAGGTGATTGAACCAGGCTATTACAGTACTGACGCGACCCAGCATGTCATTTATGTCGACGGCGACCGAGTTCGTTTAAACGCCTCGCTTGACTCCGGCGCCGTCGTCGCGGTCGACTACGGCGATCCAGGCAATCCGTACGCGGCTCACCCGGTTGTCGACGGCATGCAACTTGGCGATTCGCCGATGATCGACGACGGAGTGTTATTTTCGTCCGGCTTAAAGATCGGTACGAATACCGTCGCAATTAAATCTTCGTCCGTCTTCTCGCCAGGCGTTTTGCAAGCTTGGATGGATTTCAACAAAGACGGCGACTTTAATGATCTAGGCGAACAAATTTTCAAAAATGTGACGCTGCAACCCGGCCTTCACTATTACTCATTCGTCATTCCCAATACTGTGATTGACGATTCCGGCTTAGCCGAAGAGTTCCGCATTCCGCTCAACGTCCGCTTCCGCACCGACTATACGCTGAACCTTGGTCCCACCGGCAACGCGTTCGCAGGCGAAGTCGAAGATTATCAAGTTTATCTAGCGCAAGACGCCGAAAGCGGAATCTGGCTAAGCGATGACGAGTTCGCCTATCTTGAAGATACGGCCGACCAAACGTTTGACGTGCTGGCGAACGAC
>JBITAD010000065.1:0-4605 GCA_044439945.1 Blastopirellula sp. JB062 | reverse complement strand
CCGATAAGCACGGAGGCGCCACTCTACCCCGTCCGTTCAACCGCGACGAAAATGCCCGACAGGTGCGACATCCCGGACAGCGCCTCGATATTGTCCGCACCGTCCCCCGCCAGGTAGTTGGAATTCACACCCGGGTGCTGTTGCGCGTGGCGCAGCCCGTCGGCCCGCTTGTGGCCCCAGCACTGCGGGATGGCCACGGTGCGCGGCATGATCTCGTCGCTCACTTTTACCGGAATGTCGATACTGCCGAACGCGGATGTCACGGTGACGTTGTCACCGGCGCTCACGCCCAACGCCCGGGCATCGGTGTCGCTCAGCCAGGCGTAATTGGTTTCGTCCTTGACCAGTCGGGGCACGTTGGCCGAGGCGGTATTCATGCGTTTGATCTCACGCTTGCCAATCAGCTTGAACTCGTCGCGCCGGGCCTGCTCCTCGTTGAACAACTCCTCGGCGCGCGCCCTGAAGGTCTCCACGTAAACCGGCGGCGCGAGTTGCACCCGGCCGTTGTCGGTGAGCACGCGGTCGGTACCGAGAAAGTTGCCGCCAATCGAGTCGAGCTTGACGCCAGCGATCCCGCACAATTCGAGCGACTGTTTGAAAAACTCGAACTGTCGGCCGACGCAACGCTGCGCAACATCGTCGTCTTGGCGGATCAAATGCCGGCGAACGACTCGAAATCTTTGCTCGCGACCGATCTGCAAGCGGCTCAGGCGGCGTTGCATCTGACCCAGGCGTCTCTCAAGCTCGAGGATCAATCGCCGCAATTAACGATTGTTACCGCCGGCGCACAACAAATTGCGAACGATGCCGGGGTCGAACAGCCCCTGGCCGCCGCGCTCTGGGGAATGGGGCGCGTTATCGCCGCCGAAGCGCCGAAGCTGTCTTGCAAGCGAATCGATCTCGATCCGCAGGGCGCCGAAAACGGGGCGAAGCTCTTGGGCGAGCTTTGGGTGCCTGATAAAGAGGTCGAAATCGTCTTGCGCGGCGATCGTCGCTATTCGTCGCGCTTGCTGGCGGCGGCCGACGCCAAGCGAGGCGAGTTAGCGATTCCGGCGGGGCCCTATCGCCTCGGGCTGCAAAAGTTCGGGCTGATCGATCAGTTGACCTTACGCGACCTGGCGCTGAACGAGCCGAACGAAACCGAAGTGGAGATCGCCGTTCAATCGGCGGGACTAAACTTTCGCGACGTGCTGCGAGCGCTCGGCATGTTGCAAGAGTACGAAAAAGAGATCGGAATCCTCAGCGAAGCCGACGTCACCTTCGGCTTTGAATGTTCGGGCGTCGTCACGCGTGTCGGCAAGCAAGTGACCGCGCACCGTCCGGGCGATCTGGTCATCGCTCTGGCGACCGCCAGTATGGCGAGTCATTTGACGATCGATCAAAACTACGTAGCGCCCCGCCCCCAGGGAATGTCGCACGACCAAGCGGCGACGCTGCCGCTTGCGTATTTGACCGCCTATTACGGCCTGGCGAAGCTCGCCCGTTTGCGAAAGGGAGATCGCGTCTTAATCCACGCGGCGGCCGGTGGAGTCGGCCAGGCGGCCGTGGCCGTCGCCCAAGCTGCCGGCGCCGAAGTCTATGCCACCGCGAGCCGCGGCAAATGGGATTTTCTTCGTTCGCTCGGCGTTCGGCACGTTTACGATTCGCGTACGACCAGCTTTGCCGAAAAGCTGCTCGCCGATACCGATGGCGCCGGAGTCGACGTCGTGCTTAACAGCTTGAACCAAGACTTCATTCCGAAAAGCGTCGAAGTTTTGACGCCGAAGGGGCGCTTCGTCGAGATCGGCAAAATCGGCATTTGGACTCCGCAACAGTTTGCCGAAGTTCGCCCTCAAGCCAAATACTTCCCGTTTGATCTTGGGGAGGAAGAGCGTAACGCGCCGGGATTAATCGCGAGCCTCCTGAAAGAATTGGGGCCGCAATTTGACGCAGGCGAATTGCGGCCGCTGCCGCTTGAAGTTTTTCCGGTCGAAAAATCGGTCGAAGCCTTCCGGCACATGCAGCAAGCCAAACACCGCGGCAAAGTGGTGATCGATATGGCCCGACCGTTGAGCGAAAAATCGCTAATCAGCGGCGACGGCACGTATCTGATCACCGGCGGTCTGGGGGCGTTGGGTCTAGAGGTCGCCCAGTGGCTCGTCAGTCGCGGGGCCAAGCGATTGGCGCTGGCTAGCCGTAGCGGAAAGCCCAGCGACGCGGCGGCCGACCGAATCGCCGTATGGCGAGCGGACGAAGTCGCGGTCGAGGTCGTGGCGCTAGACGTTGCCGATCGCGACGACGTCGCCCAAACCGTCGCGAGACTTGCCAAGGCTGGGCCGTTGGTCGGAGTGATCCATGCGGCCGGGGTGCTCGACGACGCCACGCTTGCGCAGCAATCGTGGGAGCGTTTTGAAACGGTCATGTCGGCCAAGGTCGACGGCGCATGGAATTTGCATCTGGCGACCGCCGACTTGCCGATTGAGATGTTTTTGACCTTCTCTTCGTTGGCGGCGGTGATCGGTTCGCCTGGCCAAGCGAATTATGCCGCGGCGAATGCGTTTTTGGATGCGTTGGTTCGCTATCGCCGCAACAACAATTTGGCCGGGGTCAGCGTCAATTGGGGGCCCTGGTCAGGCGGCGGCATGGCGGCCGATCAAGATCATGCGAAATGGGCTAAACTAGGCGTCGGAGTGATTGCGCCGCCAGAAGGCTTGTACGCGCTGGAGCAAATCGTCAGCGATCGGCTTAGCGAGAACGTCGGCGTTTTTCCGATCGACTGGAGCAAATTTCTCAAGCAGTTTTCACGCAACAAGCATCCGCGTCTGTTAGATCATCTGGCGACGCTTCATCGTCGCGAAGCGGTCGCCGCCGCCGGCGCGACGGCCGGCGATCTTAAGGGAAGGCTCGCCGCCGCCAGCGAAGACAAACGAGCCCGCTTGGTCGGCGACTATGTCGCCGAAGCGGTTGGCAAAACGCTGGGCGTCGCCGCCGCGCAAATTGATCGCAGCAAGCCGCTCGCCGATATGGGGCTCGATTCGTTGATGGGGATCGAGCTGAAAAACGGCATCGAATCTGAGATCGATATCGAGATTCCGGTCGAGAGTTTCTCGGCCGAAACGACCGTTCATAGTCTGGCGAGCGCCGTGCAAGCGATTCTGGGCGTCGAAGGAGACGCCGCCGCCTCCGAGGCGACCGACGCCGCTCCACTTGGTAAGACGCAGCAAAAACGTTCGCTCGACGAAATAGAACCAGGCGACTACGACGTTCGTGAGTTTCCAGAGATTCGCGAATTAGAAACGCGTCTGAAAACCTTCGAGCGCATGGGAGTCGAAAACCCTTACTTTGACGTGCACGAGCGCGTGACCAAAGACACGACGGTGATCAATGGTCGCGAGATGATCAATTTCTCCAGCTACAACTATATCGGCAGTAGCGGCGCGCCCGAGGTGGACGCCGCCGCCAAGGCGGCGATCGATCAGTACGGCACAAGCGTTTCGGCAAGTCGAGTCGTAAGCGGAGAAAAGACGATTCATGGCCAGCTCGAAAAAGGAATCGCCAAATTTTTAGGGGTCGAAGATTCCGTCGTCTTCGTCGGCGGCCATTCGACCAACGAGTCGACCATCGGCCATGTGATGAACCCGGGAGACTTGATCCTGCATGACGAACTGTCGCACAACAGTTTGATCCAAGGTTGCATTCTGTCCGGGGCTCAACGACGTTCCTTCCGGCATAACGATCACGAAGCGGCGGAACGGATGCTCGCCGAATCGCGGGGCAATTATCGCCGCGTGCTGATCGTTGTCGAAGGGGTCTACAGTATGGACGGCGATTATCCCGATTTGCCGAAGTTCATCGAACTGAAAGAGAAATACAAAGCGATGCTCTTCGTCGACGAGGCCCACTCGATCGGCACCATGGGGAAGACGGGACGCGGTATCTGCGAGCATTTTGACGTCGATCCGAATCGGGTCGACATGTTGATGGCGACGCTCAGCAAAACTTTCGGCAGTTGCGGCGGTTACATCGCCGGCCGAAAGCAGTTGGTCGAGTACCTGAAATACACCGCGCCCGGCTTTGTATTTAGCGTAGGCATTCCGCCTGCCAGCGCGGCGGCGGCGTTGGCCTCGCTGCAGCGATTAGAGGCCCAGCCTGAGATTGTTGCGAAGTGCCTGGCGAACTCGACTCTCTTTTTACAACTCGCCAAAGAGAAAAATCTCGATACCGGACTCGGACGCAATACGCCGGTCGTGCCGGTGATTACAGGCAATTCGATGCGCGCCCTCAAGCTGTCGCGCAACCTGTTCGCTCGCGGAATTAACGTGCAGCCGATCTTGTACCCCGCCGTCGAAGAAAAAGCTGCCCGTTTGCGGTTCTTCATTACGTCGGAGCATGACGAACAGCAAATCCGGCATACCGTCGACGCGACGGCGGAAGAGCTGAAAAAGCTGGAAGACGAGCCCTAAGCCAAGATCGCGGCCAGAGCAATCGTCCTGATTGCTCTGGTCGTTCCGCCAACGGAAATCGCGGTTTTCGTCCGCGTCTCTAGAGGGTCGGATCGACGATCACTTTCATCGCGCCCGGCTCGCCTTGGTATAGCCGCGAGAACCATTCGGGGCCTTGGTCAAG
>JBITAD010000064.1:0-4611 GCA_044439945.1 Blastopirellula sp. JB062 | reverse complement strand
CAGCAGCACCGCGTCGGCGCCGGCGATGCGCGCTTCGAGCAGTTGATAAGGATCAAGAATAAAATCTTTCCGCAATACTGGAACGCCGACCGCGCGGCGGATCTCGCGTAGGTATTCGAGCGAGCCTTGAAAGTAAACCTCGTCGGTCAAGCAACTGATGCACGTCGCTCCGGCGGCTTCGTACTCGAGCGCGATTTTAACCGGATCGAAATCTTCGCGAATGACGCCTTTTGAGGGGCTCGCCTTTTTGACTTCGGCGATTAGTTTGATCGGTCCGCTCGCTGACAAAGCGGCGAAAAAATCGCGAACCGGCGGCGCTTCGGCCAATAGGCTTTCTAATTTTTCGGCCGGGTATTGCGATTTCGCGACGGCGATTTCTTCACGCTTGGTGGCGACGATATTATCGAGGATGGTCGACACGAACCTAGGTTCCTGTGGCGGGTTAATGGCGGAAATGGCGACGACCGGTGAAGATCATCGGCAATTGATGTTCGTTGCAAGCGTCGATGACCTCTTGATCCCTTTTCGAGCCGCCGGGTTGAATCAGCGCGGCGACGCCCGCCTTGGCCGCTTCATGGATCGAATCGGGAAAGGGAAAGAAAGCGTCGCTGGCCAAAACGCTGCCTGCGGCTCTCTCGCTTGCCTTCTTGATCGCGATTTCGACCGAATCGACCCGGCTCATCTGCCCGGCGCCTGCACCGACCAACGCTCGGTTTTTGCAGAGTACGATCGCGTTCGATTTAACGAACCGGCAGACGGCCCAAGCAAATTTTAATTCGGCAAGGAGTACAGGAGAGATTTTCGTTTCGGTCGCAACGGTCCAGTCGTCTTCGGGGTCGTCGTGAATGTCAGTTCCTTGAACCAGCAAGCCCCCTTCGATCCAACGCGTTTGCCAAGTCGGTCGGCTATCTGTGAATTCGCCGACTTGCATGAGCCGAACGTTCGCTTTCCATTTCGGTTTGCTAGTTAGAATCTCGACCGCTTCGCTCGTAAAACTTGGGGCGGCGATCGCCTCGACAAAGAGCCCCGGCGTCGCTAGATACTCGGCCGCGTCCGCGTCGACCGGGTGATTAAAACCGAGAACGCTGCCAAACGCGCTGACGGGATCGCCTTCCATCGCTTTACGGCAGGCGTCAGCGACCTGATCGCTCGACGCGGCGCCGCAAGGATTGTTGTGCTTCACCACGCTCACTCCGCAATCAGGCAAGCCGCGGGCGATCGCCAACGCGCTGTCAAGATCTAGCAGATTGTTGTACGACAGCTCTTTGCCGTTCAGCTGACGTGCGGTCACGAGATTAGCGCCCACTTCGTGCGGGTTGCAATAGACGGCAGCTTCTTGATGGGGGTTCTCGCCGTAACGCAGAACGCTTTCGCGTTTGAGCGAGAGATGCATCGTCGAAGGGAACGCTTCAGGCGCTAATTGCGAAGTGAAATAATCAGAGATCGAGCGATCATACGCAGCGGTATGGGCGAACGCTTCGCCTGCTAGTTTTTGCCTCAATTCGAAACTGGTACCGCCAGATTCGGTGATTTGGGCCAAAATTTCCGCGTACTGTTCAGGCCGCGAGGCGATTGTCGTAAAAGCATGGTTCTTGGCGGCCGCCCTAACAAGGCTCGGCCCGCCGATATCGATCTGCTCGATCGCTTCGGCCATGGTGACGCCCGATTTGGCGATGGTCGCTTCAAAGGGATATAGGTTGACGACGACCAGCGGAAACGGCTCGATACGGTGATGATCGAGCGCATGCATATCGGCGTCGCGGTCATGCCGACAAAGGATACCGCCGAAGATTTTAGGATGAAGCGTTTTCAGACGGCCGTCCATCATTTCCGGAAAACCGGTGTATTCGGAAACGTCGCGAACCGCGATTCCTTCGCCTTCCAGGTGTTTTCTGGTGCCGCCGGTCGAATAAATGGTGACGCCGCAAGCGGTTAGGCCGCGTGCAAAATCCGTCAAGCCCAGCTTGTCGCTGACGCTGATAATCGCGTTTTTGATCGAAGGATTCAACGTCTTAGAGCTCCCTGCTCGTCTTCGGAAAGTTCTTGCAATTCGTCTTTGTACGACCGCAACCGCCTAGGGGTCAACCACCCGGTGCTAGCGGCGATCGCATGGAAGAAACGGCCCCTTTTGGTTGTAAAGAAAAATGCTTGGCTAGGCGAAGCATTTTTTGGTAAAATTGCCAATCGTCGCCAATTTGGCGATGCCCGCCTCTATTGCCCACCAATGTTTCAGATCTGACCATCAAGGCAGGTGTCATGCCGAGTCGAAGTCTCGCGTTCCGTTTACTGCCGGCGATTTGCTTACTCGCAATTACGGCGGTCGACGTCCAAGGTGCGACCTATCGAGAACTGATTAAAACCGATGAGCCGGTGTTATATTTTTCGTTTGATGCGGAAGATTTAACTCAGATCCAAAACGAAGCGCCGCAAGGGCCTAGTTTGTCGCCGGGCATGCACGGCTCCGTCAAATCGACGATCGGCGCCGCAGCGCCGCAGTTTCCGTTGTTCGACGTTAGCAATCGCGCACTGGAGTTAGCGGAACAGCCAGGGCGATTCGTGATCGAAGACCCAGGCTCTGAGAGTCCGCTCGATTTCGCTGCCGGCGATCCGATTACGATCGAAGCTTGGGTCGCTCCGCAACGTCGAAACGGCAGCTACTTCTACATTATTGGCAAAGGACGCACGCATCGCGCCGGCTTTTCGCCAGATAACCAAAATTGGTCATTACGTTTGTGCGGCGGCAATTCGGTCGGCATTAGTTTCTTATACCGCGACGCTAACGACGCCGCCTATCATCGCTGGGATAGCGAAAAAGCGATCGTGGTCGGCGACGGATGGCACCACGTCGCGTTGACCTACGTATTTGGTAAGAAGGGCTCGCTGCGCGGATATATCGACGGCAAGCCGGTCAAGGGAAAGTGGGATATGGGGGGCGACACCGGCGCCGCGCCGCTGGTAGACGATGATCAGGTTTGGATCGGATCGGCGTTAGGCGGCCGAGCGGGCAGTTCGTTTCATGGTCAACTTGACGAAGTGGCCCTCTATCGCACGGCGCTATCGGCCGATGCGATCAAGCGACGTTTTCGATACGAGCCGCCTGCCCCGACTTTCGACGTATCGCAACTGCCGCGCGACGCCGTGCGAGTCGAGTTGTACGAAGGGATTCCTAATCGCAAATCGTGGGAGTTTCGCCAGCCGCGATTTGTCGAAGCATACGAAATTCCGGCTTTCGCCTTTTTGGACGCGCGACAAAAGTATAACGGCGACGCAATTCGTATTGATCGAGGCAATCCCTATTTGTTGCGTGCCGCCGGTCGGGTCGCATTGCCGCCGGGAGAACATCGCCTGCTGGTCAGATCGCGTAATTCGGCCCGAGTGTATCTCGACGGCGAACTGCTGGTCCAGACTCCGTTTCACAACATGAGCAGTTCAGCCCATGGCACGGTGATTGAGCCTGATCGTTCGTTGGCGCCCAATATCCGTCCCTTAGCCCGCGGCGATCAAGAAAAGGTCGTCACGATTACAGGCGACGGGCAAGAACACGTTGTCGCCTACGAAATGATCGTAGGCGGCGGTAACCGTCGACAGACATTTGGCGAATCGTCAGTTAGCATTGCTACGCCGGAAGGTGATTTTCATCTATTGGCTCCTCGCGATGAAATGCAAGTTGCCGTGACTGACGAGGCTTGGGCGCCGTTCGCCGCGAAGCAGCGCCAGATGTATCGCGAATTGAATCGGCTTCGCCGAGCTGAAATTGACGAAGCCAAGACGTATTGGGAGAAGCGACATGCCCATGCGAAGCGATTCGTCGCTCGCCAAAAAGCGATTGAAGTCCCCTCGTTAGAAAAACTGGCAAAGCCTTATCAGCAAGCGGCCAGCGGCCCCATCGATCATTTTTTGAACGTCGCATTGGCGGAGGCGGACGAATTGCCTTCCGGCTCGCTTGACGACTTGGCCTTTTTGCGTCGCCTGTCGCTTGACATTGTCGGCCGCATTCCTTCGCCGCAACTCATCGAGCGTTATCAAAATCAGCCCGAAGCCGCGCGCCGCGCCTGGGCGATTGATCATTTACTCGCTGAAGACGGCTGGGCCGATCACTGGGTGTCGTACTGGCAAGACGCCTTGGCCGAAAATCCCAACATCATCAACCCGACTTTGAACAACACGGGGCCGTTTCGTTGGTATTTGTACGAAGCGTTTCAAGACAATAAGCCGCTTGATCGCATGGCGACGGAACTTGTCATGATGCAAGGAAGTCTTCGCGGCGGCGGAGCGGCCGGTCACGGTACTGATCCACGGCTTCAAGTTCTCGCCCTTCCGCCCGGGCAAAAGCCCGCATGACCACATCCTCGCCCTGCGTCCGCAAAGCCCCTGCCCCAAGGCCGTTTCGTGGCCGCGGCATCTGGGCTTTTCCGGCCACCGGGGGGACGAGGGGCTGTGCATCGCCCTGGGGTGGGAGGCGTCGGGCCATATCTGGCGCGCCTATGACGAGGCGGCGCAGGCGGGCCGGGCGCTGGCCCGGCTGGGTGCGCTGCTGCGCGATATCCGCCCCGGTGCGCAGATCGACGTGCTGGCGCATTCGCTGGGCGCGCGGGTGGCGCTGTCAGCGCT
>JBITAD010000063.1:0-4616 GCA_044439945.1 Blastopirellula sp. JB062 | reverse complement strand
GCGGCCAGCAGGCCTGCCGCTTCCGTTTGTTTCAGTTCTAACTCAGGCGATCGCAATTGTGCGACGACTTGGCCGGCGGCGACCATTTCTCCATGCTTCACAAAGACCTCGTCGACGTAGCCGTCGAGCGGTGCGAATAAATGGCGTTCGATCTCGGGCTGTAATTGCCCGCGCACCTCGATATTGAAATCAGCAGGGATCCACCAGAGCGCAACGATCGCCAGCAATAACGGCACGGCGTAGCGCAACGTTCGAGGCAGTTTGCGCCACCCCAATTGCGATAGCACCGTTCCGATCGTTTGCATCAAACCGCGCAGCGGCAGTCGTTCGAAGCGTTGCGAATTATCGAGGGCGGACGTCGCCGATTCCGCTAAACCGCGGGTACGCGCCAGCAAGCGTTCGACATCGGACTCTTCTAACCGCTCGACGATCAACACGCCGATAGACGACGCTCGGTGCGACGGGCTCGGTTGATCGGTCGATTGATCTTCTTGTTTGAAAAGTGGCAAGCCGATCAGTAATCGCGCTGACGATTCTTCCAAGTAATCCGCCAAAGGCTCTTCGATCTGCGGAGGCAATGAATCGCGATCGCCTTGAAAGATTAACGGCTGTCTCTGTTGGGCCACGGCAGTCGCCAGGCGTTCTAGTTTGCGGACAACGATCGCGCGACGATTGACGACGTCGACTCCGCTTATCGCCAAAACGCGCGCCTTAGGGCCGTCCCATTCTGCGACGCTGACCCGATCCGCGTCGAGCGCATGCCGCGCGTCATTGACGATCCGGTAAGCCGTTTTGCGTACGTCCAAATCTAGATGCACGTCGCGAGCGAATCGCAACTGTTTGTTCCAATCGCGTTCGGCGCCTGCGACGTCAGCCAGCAAGCGACGCTCTTGATAGTGAACGGCGATTTCGGCGAACGCGTCTAAAAGTCGCAACTGACCGTTTTGAGCGGCCGCAGGCAAATCAGCCGGTTGGTACAATACCAACAATCCCGTCGCTCTAGCGGCGGTCGCCAAAGGAGCGACCAACATCAGGCGAGCGGGAATCGCTTCGCCGCCGCTAACGATCGCAGACGACTTCGGCTTGCGTAGCGCGGCTTCGAGCGAGCAAGAGTCGATTTCAATCGCCACGTCGCGATGCGTAGCGCCATAGATGCCGTCGAAGCCCTGCTCAAACAGGGGGCGTAATCGCCGCTCCCCTCCCAATTGCCAAATTGCTGCGCCCTGGGCGGAAGTAACGAAGACCAGACGGGAAAGAAGCTCCGGCCAATACTGCTCGGGCGCAGTCGCCCCGTCGGCCAAATCAGCTAGTTCGTCTAATAACGAATCGAGCTGACGTCGGGCCTCTTCCGCGGTACGGACGGAAATTGGCGTCTCAGAGGACATTCTCGAACCCATCGCGACGCGTCGTCTCAACCTCTTGTTTAGAACGAAGTCATTCGGCTTGCGACGCTCTTCGCCGCACATTCGTTGCATGATACGAACCGATCGCAGCGCAGGGCAAATCGGCCGAATCGCCAGCTTCTAATATATTCACGCTACGCTCCGACCGGCGAATGTTTCGCGCGTCAAAGCTCGTTCGGTCGACATCTAGTCGATACAACCGCCCTATTCCTCCCAATCCTCGTTAGGAACGCTAGGAAGCGAACCGAGTTCAAACCGAAATTTCTCCCCCCAACGCCGAACAGATCCTACACTGCCGAAGACGCTTTGCCTGCCGCTATCGACTAGCCGTCCTTCCTTCCCCGATACTGCGAAAGCCTCCCTGATGTCCGGTCTAAATCTGAAATCGCTCGTCGGCAAACTCAATCCTGTCTGTCGAGGCGCGCTAGAATCAGCCGCAGGCTTGTGCCTATCGCGAACGAACTACAACATCGAGGTCGAGCATTGGCTGACCAAGATTTTGGAGGCGCCGTTCACCGATTTTGAGGCGATTCTTAAACACTACGAAGTCGACCGCTCGCAGTTCACCGCCGAACTCACCAAGTCGATCGATCGATTTAAAACGGGTAACGGTCGTCCGCCCAGCATCGCTCCGGCGATCGTCGACCTGGCTCGCGAGGCCTGGCTGCTGGCGTCAATCGAATATGGCGAATCCGAAGTCCGCACCGGTCATCTCGTCTTAGCTTTACTTAGCGACGAAAACTCGTCACGGGCCATTGTCGGCAGTTCGTCGGCCTTGGGAAAAATCTCGGTCGAGTCGCTCAAACGCGAACTCCCCAGCATCACCGCCGAAACGGACGAGTCGACGACGAAATCGGATGCGCCCGAAGCTGCCGCAACCGGATCGACCGGCAAGCCTTCCAATACGCCTTCGCTCGATCAATTTACGGTCGATTTAACTCAACGCGCCAAAAGCGGTGCGATCGATCCGGTACTTGGTCGCGACGACGAGATTCGCCAGATTGTCGATATTCTCTGCCGTCGGCGACAAAACAACCCCATCTTGACCGGCGAAGCTGGCGTCGGCAAAACGGCCGTGGTCGAAGGATTCGCACTTCGCATCGCCGCCGGCGACGTGCCCGAGGTGTTGGCGAACGTTTCGATACGCACTCTCGATCTTGCTTTGCTGCAAGCTGGGGCAGGCGTCAAGGGAGAATTTGAAAATCGTCTGAAATCAGTCATCGAAGAAGTCAAAAGCTCGCCCAAACCGATCATTCTGTTTATTGACGAAGCTCACACCATGATCGGGGCCGGCGGACAAGCGGGTCAAGGCGACGCGGCGAACTTGCTAAAGCCGGCGTTGGCCCGCGGCGAATTGCGTACGATTGCCGCAACCACTTGGGCCGAATACAAAAAATACTTTGAACGTGACGCCGCCCTGGCTCGACGTTTTCAGGTCGTCAAAGTCGAAGAGCCGAGCGAACCGCGCTGCATGGACATGATGCGCGGACTTGTCGCCACGCTCGAAAAACACCATGCCGTTCGCATCTTGAACGAAGGAGTCGAAGCGGCGGTCAAGTTATCAAACCGCTACATCGCAGGCCGACAACTTCCCGACAAAGCGGTCAGTTTGCTCGATACCGCTTGCGCTCGGATCGGGCTCAGTCAAAATTCGACCCCGCCAGAAATTGAAGACGCACATCGCCATATCGAGCAACTGACGACCGAAATAGCGATTCTCGAGCGCGAAATGGCCGCCGGCTCCGACGATCACGCCGCTACGATCGCCGAACTTGAATCAACCCGCAACGTCGAGACCGAACGTTTAGCCCAGTTGAACGAACGCTGGGAAAACGAAAAAGAGATGGTCTTTAAGATTCGTGACCTGCAAAAGCAATTGATCGCCGACGACGCGCTTCGCGGGGCGCCGGTCGCCGAAGGCGAAGAGCCGCCTGTGCTGTTGACCGCTGAAGAACGAAACGATATTCGCACTGAAATCCAATCGATTCATCAAGAGCTGGAAACGGCGCAAGGAGAAAACCCGCTCGTTCACGTTTGTTGCGATTCCGCCGCCGTCGCCGAAACGGTCGCCGCTTGGACCGGCATTCCGGTCGGTCGCATGGTGTCGAACGAAATCAAGACGGTCATGAACTTGCAAAACCTGATGGAAGAAGCGGTCGTCGGTCAGACGCATGCGATGCTGCAAATTGCTGAAAGCATTCGCACGTCGCGCGCCCATCTCGATGATCCGAGTCGCCCGATCGGCACGTTTTTATTAGCCGGCACCAGCGGCGTCGGCAAGACCGAAACGGCGCTGACCTTGGCGAATCTGCTGTATGGCGGCGAGCAAAATTTAACCGTCATTAACATGTCGGAATTTAAAGAAGAGCATAAGGTCTCGCTCTTGATGGGTTCGCCTCCCGGGTATGTCGGATACGGCGAAGGAGGCGTGCTGACCGAGGCCGTGCGCCGCAAGCCGTACAGCGTGATTCTGCTAGACGAAATGGAGAAGGCGCACCCCGGCGTGCAAGACATCTTCTACCAGGTCTTTGACAAAGGACACATGAAGGACGGAGAAGGTCGCGACATCGATTTCAAAAATACCGTGATCATCATGACCTCGAACGCCGGCACCGATCTGATTATGCGAATGTGCCGCGATCCCGAGCGTCAACCGACCCCGAACGAATTGTCGACAGCGCTGCATGACGAACTGCTGAAAACCTTCAAACCCGCCTTTTTAGGTCGGATCAACGTCATCCCTTACTTCCCCTTGGCGGATGATGTGATGAAGAGAATCGTACGCTTAAAACTGAAAAAAGTAGGTAATCGAGTTCGCGAAAACTACAACGCCTCCTTTGAATATAGCGACCAACTAGTCGACGCAATCGCCGCTCGCTGTACCGAAGTCGACACCGGAGCCCGCAACGTCGATAAGATCTTGACGCGCACCTTACTGCCGGAGCTTTCATCCGAGTTTTTAGCACGAATGGCAGACGGAGGCGAAATCGGCGGGGTCAATGTCACCGTCAATCAAGCGGGCGACTTCGCTTACGAATTATCGTAAGCGACAGTTCGATTACCCCACTCAGATCGGTCGCGTTAAGGAGAAATCCAGAAGGCCGAATCGCGGTATCCTTCGCCGCTAAAATCAACCGGCGTTTCGGTCGAAGCGTCGATTGTCGGCGCCGAAACGGCCGACGCAGTTGGGCGACTTAACGAAGCCGGCTGCAC
>JBITAD010000062.1:0-4617 GCA_044439945.1 Blastopirellula sp. JB062 | reverse complement strand
CGCCGGCCAGCGCCGAAGTGGGCAGACATCTCATCGAAGGTTTGCGAAATCCGACCGTCGTTCGAGATTCGCAAGCGTTGCAGGCCTTTTCGTTGCGTCCTATGGGCATCGAACAAGCGATCCGCGAAGCGCTACGATAGTTCGCCAAGCGATCGCTTGGTTGAGCGGAGCATTACGCAGTACCCCTCTTCAAGCGAATTCGCGCGTAGAATCTGCAGCCGACCCGATCGACCTGCCAAGACGTCTGATCTCGGCGGTCCGCGTCTTGCTTGATGACTAAGCGTCTATTACGCTTGCGTACCAAATGGCGATGGAGTTTGCCCGGTCGCTCGGCTTGCGCTGACGATTCCTGCATAGCATGCTACGACCGTTTGCGGCGGCGTTCTCGGGCAAATCGCTATTTCCTCCAATCGCTTCCGCCGCGGCGGAAATGACCGTCTGCGGGAGATTTCGTTCGATGCCGTATCGCTGGGACTATCGTCAACATGCTGGGTTAGCCTGGTTCGTCTTAAAGTGGTTGGCTATCTCGCTACCCTTGGGGATCGTGGTCGGATCGGCGGTAGCGTTTTTTTTGTGGTCGCTGCATGCGGTCACCCTGTTGCAGTGGGAAAATCCCTGGCTGCTTTATTTGTTGCCGCTAGCCGGAATCGCCTCGGGGCTGATCTATCACTATCTCGGCGGAGACGCCGAAGCGGGCAATAACTTAATCATGGAGCAAATCCATGAGCCTGGCGGCGGCGTTCCGTTGCGCATGGCTCCGCTCGTCTTTATCGGGACGCTAATCACGCATTTGTTCGGCGGATCGGCCGGTCGAGAAGGAACCGCGGTGCAAATGGGCGGCAGCCTTGCCGGCGGCCTCGCAAGAGCGCTGCGATTGACATCGGAAGAAACTCGCATATTGCTATCGGCCGGCATCGCTTCCGGCTTTGGCGCCGTGTTCGGAACGCCGTTGACCGGCGCGATTTTCGCCGTCGAAGTGATTGCGATTGGGCGGATGAGCTACAAAGCGATAATTCCCTGTTTAATGGCTAGCGTGATCGGAGATCAAGTCAACGCCGCATGGGGCATTGGGCATACTCATTACCATATCGGCTTTGCCGCCGAGATCTCAAGCAGCTTGAGCGCGGTCTCGCTCGACTGGGGGCTGACCGGCAAAGTGGCGATCGCCGCGCTCTTCTTCGGCCTAGCGAGCGTCTTGTTCGCCGAGCTAACGCACGGGGTCAGTTGGGCGGCGAAAAGGCTGGTTCCTTGGCCTTGGCTAAGACCCGCACTAGGCGGCTGCGTCGTGATCGCGTTGGTCTGGCTGCTGGGGCAGCGCGACTATCTGGGGCTAGGCGTTTCAGCGCATCCTCCCGGCTCGGGCGCAATTTGCATCGAGTCTTGTTTTCAGTCGGGCGGTGCAGATTGGTTCAGTTGGTGGTGGAAGCTTCTCTTCACCGCCGTCACGGTTGGCTGCGGATTTAAAGGGGGCGAAGTCACTCCGTTGTTTTTTATCGGCGCCGCCTTGGGGAACGTGCTGGCCGTCTTGTTGGGCGTGCCGGTCGATCTGCTAGCGGGCCTCGGCTTTGTAGCGGTCTTCGCCGGGGCGACCAATACCCCGCTGGCTTGCACGATTATGGCGATCGAGTTGTTCGGACCCGGAAACGGCGAACTGCTCAGTTCGGGGTTCGTCGTCTATGCCGCGGTCGCTTGTTTTCTCGCCTACTTTCTGAGCGGCGACTCAAGCATTTATCACGCTCAGAAACGGGAAGAAAACGAGCCCCCGCAGGCTGTGACGGAAGCCTCGCGATGCGCGACCGACGATTCTGAGCAATCGTAGATGTCTAGCGCGGCGGAACAAGCGGTTCGCCGCGCGATTCGTCATGTTCGGTTCAATTAGCGAACCGGGGCCGCAGCGCCCGATGCGACCGCCGAAGGGCCAGCTTCATAGGCCGAAAATTCGCCCCAGACAGGCAGGTGGTCAGAAACGTCCATCGCTTGATCACGAGTCAGGCCGAAATTCTTTTCGGTATCGAACACCTCCGCCAAACCGGTGAACTCGCGCGTATCAGACGCAATGAAGACAAGGTTGTCGTAGCTCGATTTACGCAACGTGTTGGTCGGCTCGTCGCCCACGGTCCAGGTGATGCCAGGGATTTGTCCCAACGCGCCGAAGCGTTTGTAGCTGACGTTCAAGTCGCCGAGCAAGATAACGTCGTCTTCTTGCGGGCCGCTGTATCGCACCAATTGATAGACTTCGCCCAGCGCGTCGAGCTCTTCTTTCGTTTCATCGGGATCGGTATGAATGTTGATCAACGTAAAGCGAAACGGCTCGCGAGTCTGATCTGCACCGATCGCACGAAATGATGCGACCAGCGGTTCACGATGCAATAAATCGCTGGGGTCGTTAATCGTATAAACCGAATCCGGCTCGACGGCGATTCGATTCTTGTCGTACAGAAAAACGTATTGTTCTTTGCTGCTGGTCCGACCCAGGCGCGGACCGACGATCGAGTCGTAGTTGCGACCGGTGCTGTTGATCATCTCCAGAAATCGAGGGATGACGTCCTGTTTCGAGCTGCGCAGCTCTTGCACGGCGACGATGTCGAACTTGCGAACGATCTCGGTCAAGACCTTCATCACTTCGGGCTTGTTCATTTTCGACTGTCCGAAGACCTGAATATTGAACGAAGCGATCCGAATTTTGTCGCCGCTTGGCGCCGCCGTGGGGCCGCCGGAAACGCCGGAAACGCCGCCGCCGGCGTTGGTCGGTGCGGCTGCTTGGTCTTGTTGTCGCTGCGCGATTTCGGCGGCGACTTTTTCTAATTGCTCGACATTGCAGCCTGCCGCGCAGACCAAACCTAAGAGAAATGCCAATACGGAAATAACGGCGGCGCGCATCGCAGCCTCCTTGCTGTGCGGATTGCGTGTAGAGATCGATTGCGCGGCGGAGAGTAGCAAACCCAGGCGGGCGACTTCCAGATCAATCGGTCGATTTTTCGCAATTACTCAGAAGAGCGATGGTTCGCGTTTCCTTTTTCGACGCGACCGCCGGCCAGACGAATCACGGCGTGTCCTTGCTCGGCGATCGAGTTGTCGTGCGTGACCATCACGATCGTCAAGTTTTGCTCGCGGTTGAGCCGCTTAAGGATATCCATAATCTCGCCGCCCGTTTGCTCGTCGAGATTGCCGGTCGGTTCGTCCGCCAGCAAAATTCTCGGCTCGGCCATCAGCGCTCGCGCGATGGCGGTTCGTTGCATTTCGCCGCCTGACAGTTCGCGCGGCTTATGCGTAACCCGATGTCCCAGTCCGACCATCTCGAGCAGCTCTTCGGCACGTTTCCGAAACCTCTTGCGCGCCGACCAATAACGCCACATGCCATGCGAGATCATGATCGGGGTCAGCACGTTCTCAAGCGTCGAAAGTTCCGGCAGCAGATGATAGAACTGAAAGATCATTCCGAACGCGCGGCTGCGCAGCGCGTCGCGCTGGCGCATGCTAAGCTTATCGATGCGCGAATTGGCGAAATGAATTTCGCCCGAATCAGGCGTGTCGAGCGTTCCCATCAAATGCAATAGCGTGCTTTTGCCGCTGCCGCTTTGGCCGATAATCGAGGTGATTTTTCCCTCTTCCGCCGCAAAATCGACGCCTCGCAACACCGGAATGGTCAGGCGACCTTTCCGATAGCTCTTTTTCAGATCGCGCGTTTCGAGCAACGCTCCCTTTTTCTTAGGCGTCGGCTTTTCGCTCGACTTCGTCTCGACGGACGAAGCGGCGATCCCCGGCGAGGCGAACTTGGCCGGGCTAATATGCGGCCCTTTCGTTTCCTGGCGGCGAGCTTCATGGTCGGGCAACACGCTCTCGCGTTGCAGGCGAATTTCGAGCGCGGACATGCCGTGCGATTCTGCATTACTCATAGCGAAGTGCCTCTACCGGATGAAGTCGTGCGGCGCGCATCGCCGGCAAAACGCTTGCCAAAACGGCGATCAACATGGCGCCGGCGACGACCCACGCGATGCTCCAAGGTTCGACAATGGTCGGGATCTCGCGGAAGTAATAGACCGTCGGGTCAAAGACTTCCCGTCCCGTAATCCACTCGATCACCTTGGCGATATGATTGATGTTACTGACGAACAGCAGACCTAGAACCATGCCCACGCCTGAACCGACGATCCCCAGCGAAAGCCCGTACGTGAGGAAGATGCTCATGATTCCGCCCCCCGACGCGCCGAGCGATTTGAGGATGCCGATGTCTTTGGTCTTTTCGACGACGATCATGTAGAAGGTCGCCAAAATGCCGAACCCGGCGACGCCGATAATTAAAAAGAGCAAGATGTTCAGAATCGTTTTTTCCATTTCGACCGCCGACAACAGCGGTCCTTGCAAATCGCGCCACGATTGAATGCGATAAGGACTCGCCGCCGGCGGAAACGCGGCACGCAACTTATCGGTCGTTTCTCGCAGGCTGACTCCCTCTTTCAGTTTGATCTGTATCGACGAAATCGCATTGCCCCGTTCCGGGTGAATCATGCCTCGCAGGCGTTGCAACTGGTCGAGCGGCATAAAGGCGAAGGCCGAGTCATACTCGCTCATTTTGCTTTCGTAAAAGTCGGTCACGGTGAACGTGGCGTTCATCGC
>JBITAD010000061.1:0-4618 GCA_044439945.1 Blastopirellula sp. JB062 | reverse complement strand
CGGCGTAGCTCAATTGGCAGAGCGCAGCATTCGTAATGCTGAGGTTGTGGGTTCAACTCCCACCGCTGGCTCTTTTGTGATCACTCGCTCCGCTGTACATTCGCCGAGACCATGGCGAGGGCTATCCCCCTCGAAGCGACGCTTCTCTGCCGTTCGTCATGGAATAACCCGCGATAAAACGGGGCTCTTCGGCTTTTCGGTCGCTCGTTTTGGACGACGATGCATTTTGCCGACCACATGATTTGGGAGAATCGACGGATGGCTCAAGGTTTGGAATTTGACTTAAAACACGTCGTTCTATCGAATACGACGTTCGGTCCAGAAGAAATCCGCCAGATCCTCCGCCTTCTTTCCAAAGATTACGCCAGCTTCGCCATCTTGCGAGATAGCGTTTCTGAGTTGGAGGCCAGCCAACCGGAGCGATCGCCGGCGACGAATGTCCGCCTGGGCGTCTGCCTATATATCTTGGGGCGTAACGTTCGTGCGATCGACGTTTTGTCGAATGCCGACGGCGGAGCCTTGGCGCATTATTATCTCGGCAAAGCGAATTACGCGCTGAATCAGTTCGATAAAGCGATTGAGGGATACCAAGCCGCGCAGACCGCCGGATATAATCGCGACGAATGCCAATTGGCGATTGTCGAGGCCTCGCGAGCCGCGGGTCGAAACGATGCGGCGATGAAGCAGTTAGACGAGCTTTTCGGCCCGGTTGAGCAAACCGCTGACTATCTTTATCAGCGTGGCGCCACAGTCGCCGCTTTGGGCGGCAACCCCGCCGAGGTCGTCGCTTTGTACGAGCGAGCCGTCGAGTCCGATTCGACGCATGCCGGAGCCTTGTTCGGGCTCGCCCTCGAAAATGATCGTCGCGGCAATGATGAAGAGGCGCTGGGGTATTATCAGAAAGCGGCGGCATGCTTTCCGACGCATGTCGGCACCTTGCTGAATTTGGGCATTTTGTCTGAAGACCGCGGCGAATACGAGCGTGCTGCTCATTGCTATTCGCGCATCCTCGACGCCTACCCAAACGAGCCCCGAGCGAACATGTTTTTGAAAGACGCACAAGCGTCTAGCGACATGTTCTATGACGAAGAGGCTCAAAAGAAGCGAGATCGTATCGCCCAGGTGCTCAGCATTCCTGTGACCGATTTCGAGTTGTCGGTTCGCAGTCGCAATTGCCTGCAGAAGATGGGCATTCAAACGTTGGGCGACTTGTCGCGTTGCACCGAGCAAGAGTTGTTGTCGAGCAAGAACTTCGGCGAGACATCGCTGGTCGAAATTCGCGAGATGCTCAACTCCAAGGGCTTGGAGCTTGGTCAGTTCTCGACCGATAAAGGCCAGCCCGAACCGGCGATCGAAGTCTCGGGGCTGTCGCCCGACGAGCAAGCGTTGCTGGATCGTCCGATCTCGGAGCTCAATCTTTCGGTTCGAGCCCGAAAGTGCATGGTTCGTCTGGGGATTTCGACGATCGGCGAGTTGGTCCGTCGCACCGGCGACGAGCTGCTGGAGTGCAAGAACTTTGGCGTGACCAGTTTGAACGAAGTTCGCGAAAAGTTGACCGCCAGCAACTTGAAATTGCGCGGCGACTAGTTTCTTTTCGTCCTGGCGGGCCGCACACGCGGACAGTAGCGGGAGCGATCGGCCGGTGACATCTTTGAGCGAGCGACCTTTTCGCTACGAAATGCTGCAGACCAGCGGCCATGCGCGTCGCGGCGTTTTTCATACGCCGCACGGGGCGGTGCAGACCCCGGCCTTTATGCCCGTAGGCACGCAAGGGACTGTTAAGGGGCTTGAGATCGGGTTGGTGCGCGAGACCGGCGCTGAGATGATCTTGGGCAATACCTATCATCTTGCGCTTCGCCCGGGCGAGCAGATTGTGAAAGAGTTGGGAGGTCTGCACGCATTCTCGGGCTGGCAAGGGCCGATTTTGACCGACAGCGGCGGGTTTCAGATTTTTAGTCTCGCCCAGATGGCGGAGATTACGGAAGAAGGCGCCCTGTTTCGTTCGCATATCGACGGCTCCAAAGTGGCGTTGTCGCCAGAGCGGTCGATCGAAATTCAGGAGGCGTTAGGCAGCGACGTGGCGATGGTGTTGGACCACGTCGTCGCGTTACCAAACGAGCCGGCGGTGATTCGCGAGGCGTGCGATCGATCGATTCGTTGGGCTGCTCGTTGTCAGCAGGCCGCGAGTAGGAACGATCAAGCGCAGTTTGCGATCGTTCAGGGGGGGCTCGACGAAAAACTTCGCATTTATTGTGCTGAGCAGTTAGGTAAGCTTGATTTTCCGGGGTATGCGATCGGCGGATTGAGCGTGGGCGAGCCGCCGCCTGAGATGTACCGCATACTCGATGCGACTTGCCCGGTGTTGCCAGCAGATCGCCCGCGTTATCTGATGGGAGTCGGTCGGCCCGAGGATTTGTTGGAAGGGATTCGCCGCGGGGTCGATTTGTTCGATTGCGTCATGCCGAGTCGCAACGGCCGCAATGCGTTGGCGTTTACCGATGAAGGGACGTTGCGATTGCGTAACGCCAAATATCAAACGGATAAGCGTCCGATTTCTCCGGCGTCGCCTGACCGCGTTCGGCAGCATAGCCGGGGATATATCCGGCATTTGTTCATGGCGAAAGAGATGCTGGGCCCGATTTTGCTGACTTTGCAAAACTTGGCATATTACCAGCAATTGATGGCCGGCGCACGGCAAGCGATCGAAGAAGATCGGTTCGAGGCATATTATGAGCGGAAGATGAATGCCTGGCGAAACGGTGATGAATGAGCGGTTTCGCAACACGCCGCTGGGGGTGCTGCTATTGCCGTCATTTTTGTGAAGTCTTATTATGTTGAGTTTCACGTCCTTAGAGGGACCTTGCCTTAAGGCGGTCGCACTTTTTGCGGAAAGGGCGACGCCGCGACTGCCGAGAGCTCGGCAGGGCGGAAACCACGGGAAAGCGACTGCATAGTGGATTTGAATCAAACCTATTACGTTCTATTCGCCCAAGCGGCTCAGCAGCCGCAAGGGGGCTTGGTCGAATCGCTGATGTGGTTAGCGCCGGCCGCGCTGTTGTTGATCGGTTTCTTCCTATTGATGCGCCCAGAACAAAAAAAGCGCAAAGAAATGGATGAAATGATCGCCAATCTAAAGAAAAACGATCGGATCGAGACGATCGGCGGCATCGTGGCGACCGTCGTCAGCATTAAGAAAGATCAAGGCGAGCTCGTCGTTCGGATAGACGAAAAAACCAATGCCGAAATGCGGCTGAAGATGCGCGCGATTGCGCGAGTGTTGGATAAGAACGAGAAAAGCGGCAAAAACGCACAGCAAGACGAAGCCAAAGCTTCGGCTGAATAAAAACAAGAATGCGGCGTCATCTCGGTCGCCGTACGATACTGGAGTTATCGAAGATGCGAAAATACGTGGCAATGACGCTCGCGTTGGTTTTGTCGGCTGCGGCCATGGCATTCGGGCCAGACCTTCCATCAGAAAGCTGGCTCGGCACTCTGTCGCTTACTTCCCAAACGTTGGCGCAGGATGCGACGATCTCGTCTCCCGACGTGCCTACGGTTGGAGTCGACGCGGATACGGCAGCGGCGCCTGTCGAGGGTTCCGGTTCGTCGATTCTCAAGCTGTTGGTCGCGCTGGCGATCTTAGGATTGCCGATCGCCGCAGGCATTTTGCTGGCTAAATCGCTGCGTATGCCGACCTATGGATGGCGTTTGGCGGTGATCTTCTGCACGTTGGTGATCGGCATTACGACGGTGGTTCGCTACTGGCCGCCCAAATTCGGAATCGACCTTCAAGGGGGCGTGATTCTGATTTATGAGATCGACGAAGACGAAACGAAGATCTATCTAGCCGAGCAAAAGAACAACGACGAGGAAGAAGGGGTTAGCCCTGCTGCGGCCGAACAAGACGCCGGCCTCGCCTACAACATGAACGAGTTGATCGCGAATTTAAAGAATCGCGTTAACCCGTCCGGCGTCCGTGAAGTAATCATTCGGGCTTACGGCAGCAAGCAAGTCGAAGTCATCATTCCGAACGCCGAATCCGCCGATCTGGCGGTGATTAAAGACAAAATTACGACGGCGGGCATGTTGGAATTTATGATCGTGGCCAACGCTGACGATCATGCGTCGTTATTGAATCGCGCTCGCGAGCCGCAGCAACGCGGCGAACGCTATGTGGTCAATACGAGCGGGCGCGCCGAAGGCAAATGGGTCGGCATTCGGAAAAACGAAGACGGCACTTATCAGTGGGACGGATTTGGGTCTTTCACCGCCTCGCCCGACGGCGCCCCGGTTCAAACCTCGCAAAACTTTTTGGTTCGCGGCGGTCAAGGGACCGGTCAGCCGCTGCAGGTCTTGATGAAGATGGAACCCAAGCCGCTGACCGGCGGCTATTTGACGGCGGCACGTCGAACTTACGATACGCAAAACGGCGGGTTAGCGGTCGAATTCAATATGAACAGCATGGGCGCTTCGCTGATGTCGAAGCTCACCCGCGATAACATGCCCGACGGCAATCGACGTCGTCAATTGGGCATTGTGATGGATGATTACGTCGTCTCGGCGCCCAACGTAGAAGGGGTCATCGGCGATCGCGGCATCATTACCGGCCAATTTACGG
>JBITAD010000060.1:0-4638 GCA_044439945.1 Blastopirellula sp. JB062 | reverse complement strand
AATAAAACGGCTCGATTCGCCATCCGAAATCTCTATACTGAAGGGATGGCACGAACCGAAGAAGACCGCGAAGACCTGATGCGCGAAGCGACCGCTTTGGTCCGTCGCGGCGAATACGCCGTTCCGCAAGAAGTCGAACCGGTCACTTTAGGATTTCGCAAAGGGGGAGCGCTCAGTCTCTTCTTTGGGCAAGATCCGGTCTATCAATTTAATGACGCCGGCCAGTTTCGTCGCGGATATGTCGACGGCCAGCTTTACAAGGCCGATAACCACCGCCTGACCCGGCTCAGCCGCCAACGAGAAACGCAGCGGACGGTGCTTGTTTCGACTCCGCTTTCCGAAATCGAGCAGGCCGAATTGATCGTTCGCATCGAATGGCGACTCAGCTTGCTGGCCGAATCGATCGATGAAGGCGAAGCGGTTTGCAGCGCCGCGGTTCCTGCAGATGCGGACGTCGCCGCCGAATTTTCGACATGGTGGCGGCAAGTTCAAATGAAGATCGAAATCGCCGCCGCGCCGAACGTCGCGTCGCCTCCGCAATAACGCGCCGACTGGCGGCTATTCAGCGAACGGAATTGCAACGATCTCGACGGCGCCATGCGACGTCTCGAGCGTTTGCCCAGGGCGATCAAAACCGCGACGGACCATTGCTAGCCCGATCCAGGCTTGACGCCGCGGCGAATAAACGGCCGAAGTGACTTGAACCGCCGTTTTGCCTTCGACTTCCCACGTTGCGCCGACCGGCGATCGAGCGTCGCCCGTCGAGCCTGCGAGACGAAAGCCGAACAGGCGACGATTGACGTGCCCCAAGGCGTCGATCCGCGCAATCGTCTCTTGCCCTAAATAGCAGCCTTTGGTGAAACTAATCGCCGTCTCGTTTCGATTCGCTTCTTGCGCCAGGTTTTCGACGGTCACGTCTTGCCCGTAAACGGGAAAACCAGCTTCGATTCGCAGCGCGTCGAGCGTCTCCGCAGTTCCAGACGGCCAATTGCTCGCCTCTTCCGCAGCACGACGACTCGCCTGGCCGCGGCAGATCACGCCCCAAGCCGGTCCCGCGACGAAGGGAGTGCGATACGCCAGCATGTCGTCACTGGCGACCGCTTGCAGCGGCGCCTTAGGCGGAGCGACCCCGCACAGTTGTTCAACCCAAGCCGCCGCTTGCGGGCCGGCGAGCAAATACTCGGTCGTTTCGGCGGTGCGATCGGCGACCTCGACATCTTCGATCACCGCGTATTTTTGAAAATGGGGCAATAGCGGTTCGGCCTGTCGGGGAACGCCTGAGAGATAGATCGAGTCAGCGGTCGGCAACACGAAAAAGTGGCCGAATATTTTCCCTTGCAAGGTGGGGATAAACGTTTCGCAGCCTTGGGCAGGGGCGAGTCGTTTGATCTCAGCGGTCGAGAGGTTGTGCAAGAATTTGACCCGATCTTCGCCCGACATTTGCAAACGAGTGCGTGTCGAAACGTCGAATCGAAGTCCCTCGCGGGCTAGCTGCGTCAGTTGGTCGTCGATGGCCGGAACGTCAGGCGAACTCATAAGGCGTATTGATCCCAGTCGATATCGTTCGAAATTTCTTCGCCTTCCACGGCAACTTCGGCAAGTTGTCCATGGCTGATGAAGGTGCAGCTTTTGTAATACTCGCAAACTTTTCGGGCTTCGTCCAAGTTGGCGACCGGCGCCATGTTCAACTCGTCGACGATCGCCTCGGGCAGATCGCTTAATAGATAGATCTTGTTGCGATCGAGCGTGGTCGCCAACTGCAAGGCGGCGACGGCGTCTTCGGTACGTTCGCGGCGAATGCGTCGGCGCTGGTCGTCGAGATCGTCATGCTCGGCCAGTTGCATCATGGTGGCCGAGGGATGCGTCGCCAGTTCGCAACAGACCAAGATTGCGCCGTTATCGTCGGCGGCGGCCGAAGCGACGGACAGCGCTCGCGCAAAGTTGGCCCACGATTGTTGGCGCCGTCCGCCGGAGATCGCGACGACCGCTAGAGCCGCGCGGCGATCAGGCTGAAAACGCCAAGCTTTGGCCAGATCGGCTTGAACCTGTGCGGCGAACGCGTCGATCGCCCCCGCGCGAATCGCGGCGATCGTATCTGAGCCGTTCGGCTCGATCAGCAGGCCGAACAGGACGCCGAGCACGTGGCCGACTTCGCTCGCTTCGCCGGCGCGACGTTTTCGTAAGACCGGCTGCTCGACGAACGCCGGCGCCGAAAGACGCTGCATCGTTTCGCGATCGGTATACGTCGGAAAGATCGCCTCGTACGGGCCGAAATAATCGAGCGAAGAATCGAGTCGCGCCAAGCCGACCGGAATCACCATGTCGGCGTCGCTCAGCGAGCGGTTGATCATGATCGGGCGG
Source organism: Blastopirellula sp. JB062 (assembly GCA_044439945.1). GTDB lineage: Bacteria > Planctomycetota > Planctomycetia > Pirellulales > Pirellulaceae > Blastopirellula. The sequence goes on along the minus strand of JBITAD010000060.1, from coordinate 2,277 downwards.
TTTTCTTTGGTGGCGCCGATAAAAGCCAGCTTGTTGCGATCGTCGGGGTCGTGCCGCTCGACGGTCACTTGGTCGTAGGAGGCGGCTAACTCGCTGACGCTCGTCTCCAACTCTTGGCTGGCGTCGTGCGGCAGAACCAGCACGTAGCGGCGATCGGCCGTCTCGGGCCGGGCGACCACTTGCAGAATCGTGGCGATCACCTCGTTGACGAGAGGGATATGACGACCGATCGCAAAACCGATCTGATCGCCCGGCACGGTCGCATCGGCAAGCGAGGGGAACTGCGGCGGCTCGCAAAGGGCCGCTTCGACCGCGTTAAGAATCGACGGCAGCGTCGGCAGGGCGCTGTCGCAGAGCGCGACGATTTTGTCGTCTTGCAGTTCAAGCTCGAATTTTCGGCTTTCGCCGAACGACAATGAGATTTGCATGATCAACTACGAACCAAGGGAAAGCGAAACAATTCCTGCAATCTTAGAAGGGATCGTTGCCGGGGGTCAACGAGTCGAGCTTTACGTCGAGACGCTAAATCGGCGATAATGCGTTTTTTTGCGGGTTGCAGTTTGTCGGAAGGGATGTCGTCATGCGAGTTAGGATCGTTCTGTTTATTTGCGTCGCCGCCCTGGCGACGGGGTGCGAAAAATCGACCGAAACGGCCGAAAAATCAGCGAATGACCCCGCCGCCTCATCGGCCAACCACGAGGACGACGTCGCAAATCCCCGCGAATTGCTGTTACGAATGGCCGCCGCCTACGCCGAGGCCGATTCTTACTTCGATCGAGGGATGTTGCGGCTTAGTCGCACTCTAGCCGGCGAAACGACGATCGACGACGTCCCGTTCTCGGTAAAATTCGAACGCCCAAATCGGGTAAGAATCGAAGCTTACCAAGTCGTCATCGCCAGCGACGGAAATCGCTTGGTCGCCAAAATTTTTGACGAAGCGACCAACGAAATGGATCATCAAGCGTTGGTTCGACCGGCCCCCAAGCAAATTGACGCCGAAACGCTGTATCTGGATCCGCAGCAAGCGGACCCGATCTTGGCCGAAATTTTAGTGGGCGGCATCGTCGGCCTGCCGCCGACGCTTGAAATGTTGTTGGCCAAAGAGGCGCCCGACCTGACGCAAGAGGCCGAACAGTACGTCTTGGGCGTCGATGACGAAATCGACGGCCGGCGTTGTCGACGGTTGGTCTATCAAACGCCCAATGGCGCGCTCACGATGTTTGTTGACGCCGATAACTATCTATTGCGACGGGTCGAGTATCCGCAGAAGGCGATGCTCGCCGCGCTGCAAGCCAACGACCCGAACGCAAGAATCTCGTTGGTCGCCGACTTTGTCGACGCCGCCGTCGACGATCCGATTCATGAGTCGGAATTTTTGTTTAATATTCCCGCAACAGATAAGAAGGTGACCTATTTCGTCCGCCCTCCGCAACGTTCGACAAGCGACCAGCTAGGGAGCCAGCCGCCGACGTTCGCCTTCGAGAGCCTTACGGGCGAAGAGGAGTCGTCCGCTGACTTTGTCGGCGCGCCGACCATTCTGGCTTGGATCAATGACCATCCGTCGAGTCGGTTGATGACCGAACAGCTAACGCGATTTGCGGCCGACGCGTCGACCGGCGTTCAAATCAAACTGGTTTCGGTCGATCCGTCAGATACGACCAGCGAGTTGGTCGCGCAGCGGCTTGAGCAATGGGGAGCGAATTTCGCCGCGTATCGCGACGTGCACGCGGTAGGGCGACAGCAATTTCGCATCCCAGGCGCCCCGACGCTCTTGCTGTTGGACGCCGAGGGAAAAGTGCAATTTATGGAAGCGGGCGCGGCGCCCGACTTGGCCGAACGGCTGTGGACCGTCGCGCGACGTCTCGCCCAAGGCGAAGATGTGGCCGCCGCGACGTTAGCCGCCGTCAAAGCGGAGCAAAAACTGTATCAGGCGGCGCTGACCGCTTCGATGGCGGGCAAAAACCCGTATCGCGATTTGCCGCTGCCTTCCGCCAAGATCGCCCCGGCCAGTGAGTTGAGCCAGTTCGATTCGCAGCTTGTTTGGACCAGCGGCGATATCGAAAAGCCCGGCGCCGTCGCGGTGCTGCACGACTCCGAGGAGCGGCGGATTTTTGTGCTCGACGACGGCCAGGCGGTCTGCGAGTTGAGCCCGGAAGGAAAACTGATCTCGCGGCACGCGCTTGAACTTGGCGACGCGATTAAGGTCGATCGAATTCGAGTCGCGGCATCGGATCAAGGAGTGCGAGTTGCGGTGTTTTCGGCCGATGGCCAGCACTT
>JBITAD010000059.1:0-4650 GCA_044439945.1 Blastopirellula sp. JB062 | reverse complement strand
AAAACTTACCTCGATGATTTCGCCGATCACGGCATGGACGCGATTTTGTGCATGTTCGACGTCATGCAAGACATTCGCCCCAAGCTGAAAAAAGTGTTTCGCGATCGCGGCAACATCATTCTCCACTCTTCGCCCATCTTAAAAACCCAACCTTGCGTCCGGGTCGAAACCTCGTCGGCCATCGAACAACTGGTCGATCACTTGGCCGATCGCGGGCGCAAACGGGTGGCGATTCAACTTTGGTCGCCGTCAGATCACCTGATGTCGATTCGCTGCGAAGCCTGGAAAGAGCATGTCAAACGGCGCAAGTTAGCCGCCAGCGACTCGCTAGTCTGGACCAACCCCGAAGCGACGCAAAAACCGTCGCGCGACGCGATCGACGATTGCATCCAAAGCCTGGTCGTCAAAAACAAGGCCGACGCAATTATCGCCTCGAACGACGAGTGGGCGGTCCGCATCATGCAAGGCTTACATCGCCGCGGTTACGCCGTGCCGAAAGATCTGGCCGTAACCGGTTACGACAACCTAGACATCGCCGACGTGATCGAGCCGGGGCTGACGACAATCGACCAATGCCACGCCGCCTACGCCAAAGCGGCGCTCGATCTGGTCGAAGAGACGCTGCAAGGGCCGATTCCGCCCAGCGAGCGGCTGCGGGTCATTCGGCCTGAATTGATCGTCCGCGAGTCGACCTAGCGCGGCAGAGCTTATTTATTGGGCTGGGGTCGCATGGGCGCCGTTGCGGACGAAACCGGCCGGCGCCGGAACGCTCAAGCCGATCAAACGACGCGGGTTCATCCGGGTCAAGCGATCAATTTCGACGGAAGTCAAACCGACGTGCCGTTGCAAGTTTTCGGCCATACGGCTCATCGTCGTCGCCGATCCGACCAGGTGACTGTCATCTTCGGCTCGCGGAACGCCGTCTTCGCCGACGACCACTTCTTGATCTCCCAGCGGATAGGTGCCGGGGCCGCATCCGGCGGCGGCGATCGCGTCGGAAACGACGAAAGCACGCTCGATTCCGGCAATTTCCAAATAATTTTTCAGCGCGAAAAACGGCACGTGCGCGCCGTCGGCGATCAAGCCGAAATAAAGCTGATCGGCCCGACTCAACGCCCGCTGAATGACGTTGTCATGCCGATCCATCAAGCGAGGACACCCGTTACCCAAGTGGGTAAACATCGAAAGCCCGTTATCGATGCAAGCGTCTAGCTGATCCAGCGACGCGTTGGTGTGCCCGGCCGAAACGACGATCCCTTGATCGGCCAGCCGCCGGGTTACCTGCTGTTGCGGATCTTGCTCAGGAGCGAGGGTCACGATGCGGGTCAGCCCGTCGGCCGCTTCCAACAATTGCGCCATTTCATCCCACGTCGCGGCTTTGGCGTGCGCAACCGGGTGCGCCCCGACATAGCCGGGCTCGGTGCTGATAAACGGTCCTTCGATATGCACCCCGGCGATCATCCGCTCGATTAACGGATCGGAGGATCGCAGTTGAACGATCCGCGCCAAACGTGCCGACATCCGGGCGACGTCGTCGGTGATAATCGTGGCGAGAACCCCTTCCACGTTATCGCGCTCGAGCGCTTGACAGGCGCTCAGCACGCTTTCCGCCGACATCTCTTGCTGATTGAAGTCGACGCCGAAATAACCGTTAATTTGCAGGTCGAAAAACTTGGTGGGATGCATCGTGCGCAATTCTCGGCAATCTAATGGGTGGACGAGGAAGCCAAAGCCGAAGCCGACTCCTTATCGAGAAATAACGAAACGCCGTCGTGCGTTTGCAAAATCGACGCAGGCACATCAGGCGTAACCGAGCCTTCGACGCTGTTGCGGACCGCTTCCGCTTTCCGTTGGTCGGGCACGCTGCAGATGATCGTTTTCGTCTTCAAAATTTGACGGCAAGACATGCTGATCGCTTGGGTCGGCACGTCGTCGAGCGAAGCGAACCAACCTTCGCCTGCTTGCTGCTGACGACATGCTTCGTCTAACTCAACCACCAAATAAGGGGTCTCGGTCTCAAAATCGGCCGGCGGATCATTGAAAGCCAAGTGACCGTTCTCGCCGATGCCGACAAACGCGACGTCAATCGGATGCTGGCCGATCAACTCGCCCAATCGAGCGCAAACCTGGTGCGGGTCCGCCGCCGAGCCGTCGACGTAATGAAACGCTTGCAACGGTACCTGTTCGACGAAACGCTCGCGCAAATATCGCCGGAACGAAGCGGGGTGCTGATCGCTGATGCCCAGATATTCGTCTAAATGAAAACCGGTCACTTTGCTCCAGTCGATCTCCGGCTCGGCGACGAGCGCCGCTAAAGTTTCGAACTGCGAAGCCCCGGTGGCGACGATGATATTGGCGGATCCCTTCTCTGCGAGCGCCGCGCGAATTGCGGCGGCGCCTTGACGAGCGGCGGCGGCCCCTAACTGCGGAGCGCCGTCAAATGTATGGATATTCATGCAGGTCGAATTGGCTCTTCATAAGTAGGTGCAGGTGCGACGCCGGCGTCGGCAATTCGCACAACGGGTGATTTCTCGCGATATCATTTTGCCACAAATCACGCGGGAGTCAACCATTTTCTTGCATGCGTGCTAACTGCCGCAATCGACGGTCAGATCGTGCGAACAGGGCAAGTTCTGCCGACTCAGTTCGCACTGCGGGTAGTCGCATTTCTCCAAAAAACGTGGACGCTTTCCGGAATATCCCTTGCCCTCTTGATATCACCTGATATCATTCAACCAATGGATCGTCGGAAAGCGCTCGCATTGCGACGTTTGACCGACAACTTATCACCCCCTTTTCCTAGCCGGACGGCTCCGGCCGTAAGTATGGCGCGACTGCCTGATCCTTGCGCAACGTCGCAAGCAAGGCGTCGTCGCTTTAAGCAAGCGTAAGAGTGCGGCGGTTGCTTTCGCATCGTTATTCCATCGAAATCGCGAAAGAACGACCGCTTGTATCTGTGAAAACTGCGGATGGTCGCAGTCGAAACAGATTGGCGCAATTTTTGCCAACTTGATCCGTAAAATACAAATCGACAAAGCGATAGGATTTCGCCGCGCATGCAGGTGAAAAGGCAAGATCGCTACTCGGGCCTATTGAATTGAATTTGTTCCTACGAACTTTTTTTCCAAGTCATTCGTCCGGTTCGGCCGCAAACGTCGAGCCTGGCGAAATCAAATCGATTTCGCGTTAGAAAAATCGATATCGCTCTAACGCCTTATATCTTCCCTTTTCCTTTTCCAGAGAGTTGAAACATGAAACGAAAGTTGGGATTTACGCTCGTCGAGCTGTTGGTCGTCATTGCGATCATCGGCGTCTTAATCGCGTTGTTGTTGCCGGCGGTGCAGCAAGCCCGCGAAGCGGCCCGGCGGATGCAATGCAGCAACAATTTGAAACAGTTGGGGCTTGCGTTTCATAACTATCACGACACCTACGGCAGTTTCATGCCGGGTTCGATCGAAGCCGATGTGCAGTTTGCGATGGGTTGGGTCCCTCGCTTGTTTCCCTTCATCGAACAAGGCAGCCGGCTCGACGCGATGAACGAGATTAGCCCGATCGCGTTGATGACTTCGCAACCTTATCGAACCGAATCGATCGCCGAAGAAATTCCGTTCGGTCCGGTGCCCGGCATCACGTGCCCTTCGTCTCCGCTGGGCGAAACGGCTTCGGATCACCCAACCGCCGGCAATCATCCGAAAGCCTATTTGCAAGGGGGTTTGCACTATCGCGGTTGCGCCGGTTCCTCCGACGTCGATTTCGTTTCGATTTCGACCAGCTGGCGAAGTTACGCCACCTCGGGCACGTTGTATTTCGATAGTAAAACTCGCTTCGGCGATATCATCGACGGTACGAGCAACACCATCTTGTTGGGCGAATCTTCCAGCACGCGCGGCTGGGCGGACTCGAACATCGGCGGTTGGGGCGGAATCAAGCCGTGGGTCTGGGGCTATGCCTTGTATAGCAGCGGCGGCGGATTGAGCATCGATCACAAGTACATTCAGTACCCGATCAACTACTCCGGTTCGTTCGTCTACAACAACACGCCCTATACCAGCTACCATCCTGGCGGCGCGATGTTCGCCAATTGCGACGGCAGCGTTTCGTTCCTGTCGGAAACGATGAACCTCGATATTTTGAAAGCGATGGCGACTCGGAAAAACGGCGAGGTGATCAGCGGTCAATAAGCGGCCGCGCAATGAAGTCGAGGAGGCCGCTTTGACCGGTTCGCCTTGTCGGGCGGCTTCCTACTTTCTGTTTTTCTTCTCCTAAAGCGAATTGACATCCATGCTCAAACAAATATCCTATCTCAGTTTCGTTGCGATCTGCTTCGCATCGTTGATCGGTTGTTCGAGTTCCAACCTCGACATGGGAGAGGTGACCGGCGTAGTGACCTACAAGGGAGAGACCTTACCGACCGGCACCATCACTTTCGTCCCGGTTCAAGAAGGTCTGCCTACCGCGTACGCCGAAATTCAAGAGGACGGAACTTATACCGCTTCAACGCCGAACGCCGGTTCCGGCGTTCCGATCGGCAAGCATCGCGTCATGATCACCGCGGTCAAGTTCAACGGATACGACGCGCCCGTCGATTTCTTGCTACCTGAAAAATATGGCAGCGACCGGCAGTCAGGATTGACGGCCGAAGTTGCGGCC